>LUQU01000058.1 GCA_001628005.1 SAR86 cluster bacterium REDSEA-S09_B4 | reverse complement strand
TATCATGTGATTCCTCTTTGACCGCGTCTTATTGCTTGTTCGTCGGGCGATAATAAAGCACTTTCAGTTCGTGTCAACTGTGTTGTTGGATTTATTTGTGGGGTAGCTGCCAGTCTTTTATCGGGCATTGATGTTTTAAGTGGTGGTGTCTGGCTTCTTAAGTCTGCTGGTGCACCAGGCATAATCATCTGTTTGATTTTAGGAACTACTTTTTGTAGGAACGTAGGTTCTTTTTTAATTTTTCCTCTTTCATCGTAGACAACTTTACCTTTGTCATTGGTTACAGCGCCTTGTAATTCGGGTTTATATCCATCAGGAAAGAATTTTCTATCAGTCCAATTATCATGTACTTTCCAAAGCTTGTCATATGGATACACCCAATTTTCTCTAATATTATATATAAAGTTTTTACTTTTCTCTGTTTTATGTTTTGCAAGATCTTTAAGGGCTTTAACTTTAGTTTCAAATCTAGGTTCTGAAAATTTAATAGGAGTAAAGATTCCATCTACTAAATTAAAGACCTGTTTCTTATTCATTCCAGCTTCAATCATAATATCTTCTATTTTACTTTTGCTTAGATCCAGCATCATGATATCTTTGACAGCCATATACATATCTTTTTGTATCTTAAATGCTTCTTCCTGCATCTGGTCAAACTCGGCGACCATAATTGATGGAGGACGATCTATAAATTGTTTTGCTTTGTAAAATTTTTCTGTTTCATCTGTTGCTCTTAAAAGTCTATTGGTCATTCCAGTTAAAAACTTTAAATCTTTTTTAACATCAATCCTAATAATTCTAGTTCCTGTAAACAAGGCTAATAGTTCATCACCTAGTTCCATTGGTTTTCCAGCACCAGATACATCTCCTTCGATTGAACTCATTAATTTTCTTCCACTTGAAATTAATCCTGGTTCTGCACCTTTAACAATATGTGCAAAAGCTTTATTGAACTTATCTTCCAAACTATCGGTTGGTGAATAAATTTGGAAACCTTCTGCAGTTTCACCTCCACGGCCTCCCATCAAAAAGTTGCCACCAGTAACATCCTGTATTCTTTCAAAACCAATTGCTGGTGAAATAAAGGGTTGCATTAATTCCATTAAAGGACCATCTTCGGCAAACATTAAAGACATAACATAATCATCAACTTCTTCTGGAGCTATGTTTTGTTTATCAGCCATGCTCAAAGCTGACTGCACGGGTCTTTCAAGTACATCGTAAGGACTAAAGTAAGAGAAATTAATTGCTGCTGATTCTCCATTTTCAAAGGGTAGAATACCAATCATATTAGAATTTTTATCCCATGGTGCAGCACCTGAACGTTTATACGCTTCCCATTGTTCTTCGGTATTTCCTGTTACAAAATTTGCTACTGCGTGAGCACCTTTACCTATGCCTTTTAATGCAAGGTAAGCTCCTATTAAATTTTTATATCCCATCTGACGGAGTGCAGCATTACTTGACATAATATTTCTCAGTGACATGGCGATTGATGTCGCTCCTGTTCTTAACATCTCTGATGGAAATGATACGAAATTACCAATGAGAGGAATATTTCTTATTGCCTGAATAGCAGGTGGTACTTTACTATAAGTTGGATAAGTATTTCTTAACATGAAAGCTGCTGCTTCATCCAAAGCTTCGTCAAAACTTTTAAGTTCTCCAGTTAAGCTTTTCTTAGAGAAAGGATGATAATGCATTTTTAAATAAGCTTCTACATCATCGATATTTTTTAAAGCTCTGGATAAATCTGATTTGAAAAATTCATAACCATAACCTTTCCAGAGATTGTCACCTCCAGCATAGAGTCTGGCAACTTTTTCTGTAGGTAATTTTCTAAGTATCGCTGCCATTAAATCTTCTTCGGTACGGATTCTTCCTGCATGTATGTTCCTCATAACCGCTCTTAGCTCCTGAGCCACGATATTTTCATCATAGACTCCAAGACGAACAAGCTTTTCAACATATTTTGCAAATTCTACCTCATCAATGGCTCCACCTTTTCCTGCTTTAAAGATATCTTTCATTACCATTTTCATGGCGTCAATAACGCTGGCATTGTGACCAACATGTCCATTCCATAAAGAGAAAAAAGATGCAGAAGTTACATTACGAACTTGGGTCTGTGGTGAATATAAAGTTTTCCCTGCTTGAACTAACGCTTTGAATTGAAGTCCTTGTCTTAAAACAGGTATTCTAGCAATAACATCCAGAGGAGTTCCTGTTGACTGGAACATTTTAACGTATTCAGGCTTTGTCCATAACTGTTCAAGTTCACTTTTCAATCCTCCAAGTCTTTCAATTTTTCCAATCCGTTGTGGATTTGTGAATTTAGTTATTGCCTGTTCAGGTGTTCTAAACAGCCAGCCATTTTTTAATCCAATCTGAGCAATCATATCAAAACCTTTTTTAGAAGCGTTGGAAGCAATGACATCGGATACTGTAAATAGTACCTGTGATCTTAAATCTTTTTCTTTACCTAATAATTTTTTAATGACATCAGGAAACTCTTCTCCGGTCTTAAGAAATTTCATCTTATCCATTCTTAAAAAACTTTTTCCGCTTCCAATATCCTGCAGCATTTTAACAGGATTAACTCCTCCTGTTTTTCCCCGTGCTAAAATATGATTGATCATATCATCTGCATATTTTTCATAATAAGTTTCAGGAAACTGTTTTCCATGGGTACTGAGAGCAACTTCTCTCATGTCTTTATTTTTAGTGATTACATTTTTAACAATCCAATCCCTAGCATTAATTCTAATGGCTTTATCGGGTAGATAGTTAGGATTGGTAAACGTTGCAAAAGATCTGACTAGATAGTTATCCACTTTACCAGTTAGAGCTTTTTTCAGATCAGCAAGAACTTCATTCTTTGTGCCTTTAGGAATATTTTTACCGAATTCTGTTAAAATTTTATTGATATCATTCTTTAATTCATAAGCCAGAGGTCTAAGGTCTTTTTCAACACCACCTAATTTCGCTGTGCCCTGTAAATAATCTACAACATCATCGAGCAACATTTTTTCATAAGATTTAGAAGTATGATTAGTGTTGTATCTTCCTTCATATTTTTTAGCGAGATTGTAGGCACGCTTCTCCATGCCTTCCAATAGTTTATCTATTTTTCTAGCCCTTCCTTTTATAAAAAGCATGACAGATTCAGCCACGCCTTCAATATCTTTAGGCTGATTGGCAAAAGATCTCATCCAAGATAAAACGGTATCAATTCTTTTAAGAACTCGTTCAGATTTTTTAGGACTTGTAACTTCAAAGATTCTCCATTCTTTAAAAGGTGGCAGTCCTTTAAAACTTATTCTACTGGTGATAGGTGAAACTATTTTCTTGACACCGTACTTTGTGGAATCAACAAGGCTCTTTGCAATTTGGGTATGAAAAGGTGAATCAGCTTTAGAAAGCAACCAACTTGCAGCTTTAAAACCTACTCCAGCAGTATTAAATCCCATTTTTAATGCGGGTTCACCAATCGGTCTTCCTGCCCATTTGTAAGCCTGTTGTAATACTTTACCTGCAATAGGAAAAACTCCACCAACAATACTTCCCTCTGCACCATAACGAATTTTATTTCTAAACATGGCTGCTGCTTTTTTTCTACCAGATAATTTGGAAGTATCTTCAGGCTCTACGAATAAGGTACCCATTCTTCTTTTATCAGGTGAAGCTATAAAATCTGTTGCACCAACGACCACGGCTCCTGAACCTACACGGCTGGCAATCTTGGATGCCTTATGCCCGAATCGTTTAGCAATAGCATCTTTAACAGTCTGCAGTCCTTTGGCTCTAAGTTTGATTTTTGTTATATGAGCTGCGGGAACTCCGTACTGAAATAGAAGTTGGGCTAGATCTCCTCTCCATGTTTCGGGTTCATCAGGCTTTTGCCTGTCCATCATTTTCTGGAAGTCACGTTGAAAATTTTTATTGGTTAAAAAGTCTGTGCCCATGAATAAAAGTTCACCGAGACTTAATGTTAGCTCATGTCGTCCAGTTGCAATTCCTTTAGCAATTTCATCGAATCCATCGATGTAGTCTCTTTCACTAATTTTACCATCTCTTGTTATTGCTATAGGATCTTTCTTAGCTGAAAGTGCAATGCTGGCTCTTAGAGTTGGATTTAATGTTAAGGCAAGATTCATCATACCTTCGTTGTCTTTAAAGAAATTCCAACGAACAGGTTTCTTTTGTCTTACATCATAACCTTCCAGGCCTTTGATGAAGGCTTTCTGATATTCTTCGTATGTTGAAATAGGTTCTTTCTTCTCTTTTTTTGGAGAAATTCTGAAAGGACCTCTAATATTAGATAAGTCTGTATATTCGGCCATCTTAACCCTCCGATGGTAAGACTAGATTGACACCGTATTTTTTATTGAAATTTGCTATGTCCTGTTCAGTTTGTATAGTTGCGAAATCTTCAAGCGCCTCGGCACTGTTAGCAAGGAGTCTTACAATTTCATCGCCGATTTCTTGTGGAAGTCTTGCTCTTAATTCTTCATAAGTAATGCGTCCTAATTCTTCTGGCATTGTTTGTGTTGTTGCTGCTGTCGGCATTGCTGTTACCGCTGCCGGAACTGCGTTGCCCATTACTGATTGACCCATTTGATAACCGACTCTGCCACCTTTTGCAAAATTAAAAGTTGGTGACAATCCTAATCGAATATCATCCATTATTTCATTTCTTCTTTTAATGAATGCTTCTGCGAACTCTCTGTTCTCTACAAAAGAAGTCTCTGGATCTACTCCCAATAATTTTCCTATCTCCTTTCGTATCAGTCGATCTAATCTTCTACTATTTTCATCTTTATTCCAGTATTGTAGTTGTGCTTTAGCAAATTCATCGCCGCTTACTAGTTCTTTTAGTGTTCTTAATTCTTCCAATAGATTTTTTCTTTGTTCTTCATATTCTAAATCGTCCGGATCTAAATTTTCAAGTTGGTCATATATTTTGTATTGTTTATTCATATTTTCACGGATCATCTCTGCTCTATCTCTATGGGCATAACTTTTAGCGTCATCTTCCGATGATAATATGCTTGCTCCTGCAGTAACTAGGGTTTTAAACATATCAGCTTCGCTTGCGTACTGCTGTTCCGATGCTCTTCCTTTTCTTTCCATCCATTTGTCGTAAGGACCTTTTGCAGAGGTTGCAACTTGTTGAAATATATTTCCAGCTGCTGGTCTTGATACCAGATCTAGTCCCATACTGATTAGAAAATCATTCATGCCTGATGATCTTGGAGCTGTGTACTTGTCAATCAAAGGTCTAAGCGTTGTATAGTCTCGTTCTATATTTTCAACATTAAGTCCTTCTCGATATCCCCGTCTCAATCCAGACGTAATACCACTAGTGGATCCACCTTTACGGAACATGGGTCTTCTAAGTAT
>LUQU01000057.1 GCA_001628005.1 SAR86 cluster bacterium REDSEA-S09_B4 | reverse complement strand
ACAGCAGCTACAGCAGAACGACAAATTGTTAAAAGAGGAACGTTAGAATCAGGTGATGAAGTGGATATGGTTTATGACGTAAATACTAAAGATGTGCGTTTTGAAGTAAATCCTAAAAGTGACCCTAAAAAGCACTCTTTTGAATTGGACACAAAGAGTGGCGCCTATCACAAGGAATATGGAATAGACTATAAAGCCCCTCAAGTTATTGATGAAGGGAAACATGCTGGTAAAAAAACAAAAGCTGAAATTGATATTGTTGAAAATCGACATGTTGGAAGACCCGAAGACGTTGATTTTGAAATTGATTTCTTGGGTGATGATGTTGAAGGTGCAATGTCTGATTTAACGGAATTAGAAGCTTTTGCGAAGAAAAAGACCATTAAACAGATACATAAGAAAAAAGGAACGAAACCGAAGGATGTATTTCCTGATTATGATTGGGATGATGTAATAGATCCATCAGATTATGATTAGAAAACTAACAAATACAGTACCTCCAAAGCGAGGACCCATGCCACAAGGCTTGAATATTAATTATAAAAAGGATAGAACCTTAATAACGGAGAATAAATGGCGGAGATTGACAAAGCGTTACCCAACGTTAAACAAACAGTAAATATACCAGGACCACAAGAGGTTGAACTAGAACAACAAGAGCGACTTAAAGAGCAAGTTGATGCTGGAAAACCTATTGATGTTCAAGAAAATGAAGATGGTAGTGTTGATATTAATTTCGACCCTTCCATTGGAAGTATTGAACAATCAGGAGATCATTTTGCAAATTTAGCAGAATTACTACCCGATGATGTTCTAGATCCATTAGGATCTAAACTTTTTACAGATTATCAAGATTATAAAAACTCAAGAAAAGATTGGGAGCGAGCTTATACAACAGGATTGGATCTTTTAGGTTTTAGTTATGATGATAGAAGCGAACCTTTTAAAGGAGCCTCTGGTGCATCGCACCCGGTACTTGCAGAAGCGGTCACACAGTTTCAGTCTTTAGCTTACAAAGAATTATTACCTTCAACCGGTCCCGTAAGAACACAAATTGTTGGAATGTTGTCTCCTGATAAAGAGCAACAAGGAATTCGTGTAAAAGAATTTATGAATTATCAGATCATGAATAAAATGCCTGAGTACGAGGATGATTTTGATCAAATGTTATTTTATTTACATTTAGCAGGCTCTGCATTTAAAAAAATTTATTATGATGAATTGATGCAGCGAGCGGTTTCTAAATTTGTTCCTGCAGATGATTTAGTAGTGCCTTATACGGCTTCATCATTAGATGAATGCGAATCTATTATTCATATGATTCGTATGACAGAAAATGCATTAAGAAAACAACAAGTGGGTGGTTTTTATCGAGATATTGAATTAACACCAACTCATTTAATTGAATCTGAGCTTCAAGAAAAGGAAAGAAAGCTAGTCTAGATTTAGAAGGTTTTGAAGATAAAGATGCTGAGGGGAACCCAACAGGCATTAAATTACCTTATTTGGTCACAGTTGAAGAAGGAACAAGAAAAATTTTATCAATTCGTAGAAATTATCAAGCTGGTGATCCAATGAAAAAGAAAATTGAATACTTTGTTCATTTTAAATTCTTACCTGGACTTGGTTTTTATGGTTTTGGCTTAATTCACATGATTGGTGGGTTATCTAGAACTGCAACAGCTGCTTTAAGACAACTTTTAGATGCAGGAACACTTTCAAATCTTCCTGCAGGCTTTAAAATGCGTGGAATTAAAATGAGAGACGAAGCACAAGCGATTCAACCTGGAGAATTTAGAGATGTAGACGCTCCGGGTGGAAATTTGAAAGATGCATTCATGATGCTTCCGTTTAAAGAGCCTTCTCAAACCTTATTACAGTTAATGGGAGTCGTGGTACAAGCAGGACAAAGATTCGCTTCTATAGCGGACCTGCAAGTGGGCGAAGGGAATCAACAAGCAGCTGTGGGCACGACTGTAGCCTTGTTAGAAAGAGGTTCAAGAACCATGTCGGCCATACATAAGAGATTATATGCAGCAATGAAGAAAGAATTTACGTTGCTTGCTCGAGTTTTTAAACTTTATCTACCACCCGTATATCCATACGATGTTGTTGGAGGCCAAAGGCAGATTATGCAAACGGACTTTGATGACAGAGTAGATATTCTGCCAGTTGCGGATCCGAATATCTTTAGTCAGACTCAACGAATCTCCCTCGCACAGACGGAGCTGCAATTGGCGGCCTCAAATCCTCAACTTCATAACCAATATGAAGTGTATCGAAACATGTATGAGGCGTTAGGAGCAAAGGATATTGACTTAATTTTGAAAAAACCACCAAGACCGGTTCCAAAAGATCCGGCTTTAGAACATATTGATGCTTTAGCAGGGGTTGCATTCCAAGCATTTCCTGGACAAGACCACAGAGCACACATTACAGCTCACTTAAACTTTTTAGCAACGAATATGGTTAGAAATTCACCTATGGTTTTAGCAACGATAGAGAAAAATTGCCTTGAACACATTTCTTTAATGGCTCAAGAGCAAATTGAGATAGAATTTAAAGATGAATTGCCACAACTTGCACAACTGCAACAGCAAGCACAGCAAAATCCACAATTGCAGCAGCAAGTTATGCAACTTCAACAACGAATTGAAGCAAGAAAAGCTGTTTTAGTAGCAGATATGATGGAAGAATTTGCTAAAGAAGAAAAAGCTATCACTTCACAATTTGACCACGACCCTATTGCTAAGTTAAGATCAAGAGAATTAGATATTAGAGCAATGGATAATGAGAAGAAACGTGAAGAAGCGACTCAAAAACTTAATTTAGAGAAGATGAAGACATTGATGAATCAAGGAATTCAGGAAGATAAACTGGAACAAAACGAAGAATTGGCCGAATTAAGAGCTGATACTTCAATTGAGAAGCAAGAAATGGCAAATCAGAACCGATTGAAGCTTGCAAGGATGAAACCAAGAGGTGGAAACGGTGCCGCTAACTAAAAAAGGGCAAAAAATCATGTCAGCAATGAAAAAACAGTATGGTTCTGATAAAGGAGAGAATGTTTTCTATGCTTCTCGGAATAAAGGTGTTATAACAGGCGTTGAAGGAAGAAAATCAGCTAATAAAGGTGGTCTGATACAAGGATTTCCTAAATTAGCAAAAAAATTATAGGAGGAACTATGGCGTGGAACTATTTAAAACAAAAAACAGCTAAAACTCCAAACGCACGGAGAAATGATAGGCCCGTTAAACAGGAAAAATTTGTTAAAGACAAAAATCCTGTGACAGGAACAAGAGCTGCTAGACCACAAAAACCCGTAACTTGGACGTAAGATGGCTTGGTTTGGACTCGCAAAGATAGCATTACAGGCTGGGGGTAAACTCTA
>LUQU01000056.1 GCA_001628005.1 SAR86 cluster bacterium REDSEA-S09_B4 | reverse complement strand
CATTCCTGTCCAACCAAAGAAAGAGCCTAGGCTATTTGCTCTCCCGGCAAACTTTGCTGATACAACCATTCTGGTAGTAACTAAAATACTAGACATGACACCTGAATAGGTAAAACCAAAAAAAGCTGCTAAAAAATAAAGCCCTATTGGATTAGTAACATAAGGAAACCATATTACTGAGACAGTCTGACCTAAAGACATGAGCATATAAGCAGGCAGAGCTCCTATCATATCCCCCAACTTACCTCCTAGAATTCTTCCAAAGGCACCACAAAACATCAGAACCATTAAGACACTGGTAGCAAACTCTATGGAAAAATCAGCATCAGTTAATAAAGGAACTAAATGAACAATTGGGACCGACATACAAATACAACAAAATATTACAGCCGAACAAAGCCATGTGATGGCTTCTTTTTCAGATAAAGGAAAGTCTCTAGGCTCTTCCTCGGTAGAAGTCCTAGCCTGTTCGCGCCAAGGGGATTCTCTAATAAATAATGCAGCTGGAATAGCAATAGCAAGGTAAATTATTGCCATAAAGTAATAAGCAGCTCGCCAGCCATCAGCTTCAATGATTATTCCAGAAAAATATGGGATTAAGCCCTGACCTACTGCTCCACCTGCAGCTGTAATGCCTAAAGCCAATCCTGGGTTATTCCGGAACCAAAATCCTACATTTGCAAATAAGGGAGAAGTGACCATTGCATTTCCAAGAGCACCAAACAGAAAATAAAATCCATAGAAGTGATAAATACTTGTTTGTTTGCTTAAGAGGAATAATGATAAAGACATCATTATGGCTGCAACAATCCCAAACCAACGAGTGCCATATTTATCAGCTATATAACCCCAAAAAACTCCAAAGACTGCAGAGGAAAAAGAAATTACTGTATAACTAAGTGAGGTTTGCCCTCTAGTCCAACCAAATTCTAAAGCAAGAGGCTTAAGAAAAACTGAGATTGAAGCTAAAGTACCAAATGAAAGAGCGCTTAAGATAAAAACGCAAGCTACCATTACCCAGGCATAACCCGGATCTCTATCGCTGATATTATTCATAATAAAGCTTACATAAAAAGAAGGCCTCTAACTGAGGCCTTCTCTTTAGATCTTTAGTCTACTTTTTATTGCAGCCTATAATCAATACCCACCTTAACAATTCTGCCAACTGGGTTATGCGTGTTTGCATCATAAGCAAGCTCATGAGGAACTAATGGAGGTTCTTCATCAGTCAAATTAATCACTGATAAAGTTGTTTCCACTTTGTCTTCAAAAGCACTCCAACCAATATGAAAATCATAAGTTAGATGATCATCGATTTGTTGATCCACAAAGTAACCAGCACCTTGCATAGTAGCTAATGAATCAAAGGTATCAGGTAATGCAACACCATCAATGTACCTAGCATAAAGTCTTGCATAAATACCATTATTCATGAGTAAAGATGCGTAAACATTATATTTAAGATCTGGCATCATACGTAACTCAATAGGAAGCACTGTAGAACGTAGATTATATTTACCAGCGGCATCATAAGGATTGCCGTCAGCTGTTCCAGATACATCATACTCAATAATATGATTCATGTTTCCACCAACTGCCCAGTTACCTAAGTCATTTTCAAAGGTGTATTTAACCTCCAAATCTACTCCTGCGGTATCTACATCATCACCGTTTATTAATTCAGCAATTATCATTGTGATATCTTGAGGGACATTTACTGCTGGATCATAGAGTGCACCTGTAGAAGTTATTTTATCTGAACAAGCGCAAGTAGAAGCTTCTCTATTAAAAGGGCCCTCTAAGGCAAGAGAGTAATAATCCAAATTAACAGTAAGTTGGTCACTAGGCCTAACAATAACTCCAAATCCTATGTTAGTTGATTCTTCAGGTTGTAATGAAGAAGGCACAGGAGTTTCAATCTGAATATATTCACCTGCTGGCTGATAAAGCTCTAGAGAGTATGAAGATTGCGTTGGTATGCTAGGAACTCTAAATACCTGCTCATAAGATGCTCTAAGTGTGACCTTTTCAGACACATCTGAGATTATGGAAAGTTTAGGCTTCGTTAAAGAGTCCAAACCATAATCTTCATGACGAGCACCAAGAGTCACAGTTAAATTATCTGACATAGGTAAAGCTACTTCACCAAACATTGACCAAACTCTGGTTTCTATGTAACTCTCTTGCGATACTCCTAAGAATACAAAAGGTGAATTTTGTGGTCCATCCACTCTATTGTCTCCAGTCGGATTGTATTGACTATCCCACCATCTATACTGATAACCAACAGCCCAGGCAAGATTTCCTCCGCCCATTTCGATGTCTGATTCTCCAGTCAATGTAGCTTCAGTTACTACGTTCTCTACTTGAGTGATACCAGAAGCAACTCCATTGAAGTATTGCCTTACACTGGGATCATTGGCGAGAGCACCAGTAGCTCCTATAGCAGATCCAAAGGGGTTGTACCAATAACAACCTGAAGCAGTGTCTCCACGAAGTGCATCATTGGCTGCATCCCAAGGGTTAGATCCAACTCTTGGACAATTGTGGCCTGAAAGGCCTGCCAGTGCATCTTGAACTCTCAAATGAAGTGGATCAAATGTAAAACCGTCCACTGAATGATTTGTATAAGTAACCGATACGTCTAAATCTGTTCCATTACCAAAAGAATGTAGAATTCCTGCATTCAACCTCATGGTTTCATGAAAACGCTTACCGCTTTGAGACGGACCTTCAACTGCTAAAGTTCTACCCCAAAAATGCAATCCACCTGCTGCTTGGTATTGAGCTTGTCTTTCTGCACTTAGAGTAGATAAGAAATCTACAGCTCCAGGGTTATTAAGCGGAACATACATAAAGTATGGTACTGCCGAAGTACATGTTAATGGATCTCCGGCACAGTAGTTAGAAGATCCTGGGTTTGTGTGTGGAAAACTAGGAGAGGTGTTATACCAACCTTCTAAGTCTGCATAAAGCACATCCACATAAACCGAAGTGGAATCAGTTACATCAAACTCTGCTTGAACATAAATCTTATGTCTTTCCTGCTCATCAATTAAGTTAAAGAAAGGTGTGTAGTTATATCCGCATCTTCCCAGGCTAAGCGCAAAGGAACTTGTGAACTCTGATGCATATCCACATTTAGGATCTCTATCCAAACCGCCATATAAGGTGCCTGGCCAACCTGCAGCCGGTCCAAATCCTCCTGGATTACCAAAAGAAGATATACCTAGAGGCCATCCAGTAGGTGAACTGTAGTCAACAAAACTCCTTTCCCAAACAGGCAGTCTGTCTCTTTTTTCATACTCTACTGCTATCATTAAATTAGCACCGCTATTGCCAGTACCCCAAACCATAGAAACATTCCGATCGCCATCACTTCCATCGTTATCAGAAACGTTTGCTTTAACCTCTAAGCCTTCAAATCCCTTTCTTGTTATGAAGTTAAGGACACCTGTTATAGCATCAGATCCATAAGTTACCGCACCACCATTTTTTAGTAATTCCATTCTTTGCATTGCAATCATTGGAAAGTTACCTACATCAACAGGATAAACCGCTGATTTTGCTGATCTAACAGCAGCAGCCGCAACTCTCTTACCGTTGATAAGAACAAGACCTCTGTCTCCTCCCATACCACGGATATTGATATTCTTCATACCAGTTGCAACACCACTTCCTTGGAACTGATCTTGTTGGTTTAATGTACCCGACATAGAAGGCAGGTTAAGGATTACGTCTATCATATTAGGACTTCCTTCTGCTTCTAACTCATCTCTACCGATCACATCTACCGGTACAGCTTGGTTTTGTGCTGAGACTTTAATTAAAGAACCAGTAACAACTACTTCTTCAACTTCATCTGCAGCAAAAACATTAAAACTAATTAGAACAAGAGACAGTAACACTAGGCTACGAATAGCCTTAACTAAATTACTCATAATTTCTCCCCAAAATTAATAATATTCTCTCCTATAGACAAAGTGTCTATAAGGCATCAGAAATAGTAATACAGTGTAAATGGATGAGCAACTTAAATAACTATCTTTGTTATTCTCTCTATCAGCCAAAAGCAAGCTATACCACCGATTAAGTAAGAGGAGAATTGATAGATGAAGTTAGTTATCTTTACTCTGTTAAAGAGCCAAACAATAAGCACGAAGAAAGGCAATACTAATAACTGCCCTGCTTCTATACCTAAATTGAAAAAAAGAAGCGAATAAACTAGAGAAGAATCAGAAAAACCTATTTCTGATAAAGCTCCTGCAAAACCAAACCCATGCAGCAACCCGAACCCAAAAGCCAATAACCATGGTGTTCGTTGGTATTTTTTATTTTCACCCACTTCTATCGCTAAATAAATCAAAGTGAGCGCAATAAGAGCTTCGGCACTTGATTGAGGAAGCTGAAATGTGTTGGTTACGGATAAAGCTAAAGTTATGCTGTGAGCTATAGTAAAAGCAGTGATAGTTTTAATTAAGGTTTTGAACCCAACCACAATAAAAATAAGGCCTAATACAAATATTAAGTGATCAATTCCACTTAAAAGATGCTCAACTCCTAACCAAAAGTAGTTGGTTGGGTATAAATTAGATTCCCCTGGTATCGTTATTTTAGGATTATTAACCGAAACCAAGCCTTCAAATTGACCCCCATCAAAGAACTGAATACTTATGAGAGCATCAGTCATTCTGGTTAGTCCCTTAACAACCAGTTCCTGATTCCTGAGGTCTGACTCACAAATTAATCTGGATGCGGTGACTTGATACTTACCTTCTATCTCAGGTAAGGAGTTAACGGTTTCCTGGCAATTGGATGGGTAAACAACACTTCCAGGTTTTGTTAAAACATTGGAGGGGAATCTCCAAACCACTTCAAAAGAGTTGGTTTCAACCTCGTCAAGAGTTAACCGAGCTGGATTTAACTCATGGGCTTCAAGATTATTAAAACTAGCTAAAATTAAAGAAGTAAGAAAAATTAGTTTAGCCATCAATCTTGGTAATTAAATTTAGGATTAATTTGAACTTCATAATCCTTTTTTAAAGCTTCTATGTAATTTTTCGTACTATCCTGTTTCTGCTCCAGCAAATAATCCGTTAATACAGCCTTCTTCACTTCTTCCAAATCAGGTGATTTGGCTTCAGTAATTTGAGAAATCTTTACTAAATGAGTTCCATAAATAGAATTGAAAGGACCTAGCCAAGTACCTGGTAGTTGAAAAATAAAATTTTCTGAAAAACCAACTCCAAAATCTCTATCAATATCTTTAGGGGTTTTATTGATAAAGTTTTTTCCTACTAAAAAAGGATCACTATCAGGAAGGTTATTTTGTTCTTGAATAACCTTGAGGGCACTTAAAGCTCTTTCAGGTCCATTTTTTTCTTTAGAGAAATAGAGATGACTAAAGCTTAACCTTCTGTCCATATAATAGTCAGCTTCTTTGGATTCAAAATACTCCTTTAATTCAGATTCAGTAGGAAAGTTGCTTTGTTCCTCTTGTTTTAAAAAACCTATTTTTTGAGCAAGTCGCCTTTTAATTATGATGTCATCCTTATCTAAACCTAGACTTAAAGCCTCCCTATAAAGAATTTCTTCCTCAACTAGCTGATTGATGATTCCTTGAAGGTCTTGGTCATTAGGAGGTCTGCCGACTTGAACTGTCCAAGTTTCTATTAAACTATTTATCTCATCATCATAGAGGACAATAGTTTTATCTTGGTTACCGGAATAAAACCAAATATCTACAAGAAGAATAACCAAACCTATGCTTAAGAAGGAGAGTAACTTCTTAGTCATAAAGGTTTGCTCTATCTACGCTTCAGGCGTATGCCAAATTGGAGAAGACCAAGCTCTTTCCTGTAAAGTCTTGTGCAAGTCAGGTCTAGGTTCAACACCATTTCTAAGTGCATCCCAAGTAGACCAACGACAAGTTGGGTTTTCTAAAACCCTTACGTAATAAAAAGCTTTTTGAGTAGGATCAAAATCAGGATCTTTCCAATAAGTTTTTAATTCTGAAGCACCGACATCAGAACTAATAGAACAATCTGAAAGGTTTACTTTAGCTCCGTTATCAGGGCATCTGTGGGTTATTGGATCTACTTTAAGACCGTCGGAACAGGCTACGTCATACACTCGTTCATTGGGTCTACCCACAGGATCACCTATGGCATTTTCAGCGAACCCTTTAATGATTTGAACTCTTTGTAGTGGGGCTCCTCTGGCGTCTCTTACTGCCCATACTAAAAACTCAGGAGATTCTTCAAGCCCTGTTAGATCTCCCCCCATTGGCACGCCCTTTGAATAAGCCTTATTAATCAATCCCTCGTCTGAAAGCGGTGAGCTATCTAAATCCTCACCAGCAAAGAACCTTAACTTTATTCTGTTACCAGAAGTTGCATAAGTTTCCTTTCGGCGAAAAGCATTAAAAATAGAGTCTCTGGTATTTTCTTCTGCCCATACCACAGCCAATCCAGATGCACTCCATTGACGAAAACCTGGGTTGCTGTAGTAAGTATCACCAAATTTCTTTAAACCTATTAATCTGGCACCGGGTAAATCATCATTTTGGAGTGGTAATCAGACTCATCATCTGAAATAGCTCCTGTATGAGTATCGCTTGCTCCTACTAGACCAAATTTATACGGATTGCCTCTTTGTTCTTCTTGCAAACTCAGGCCATCGAGATAGGCTTGTCTGACATAGCTTCCGTCTGGCCTACTCCAAGCCGTTCCCCCCACTCTGGTATCCATAATTTCAAAATCTGCCCATTCGTCATTCGGCGATAATAAGGGGTGCGTATCAGAGGTACCTTTAACTTGGGTCATTTCAACAAGCGGCTCGTTTCTCATTCTAAATTCAGCGTAGGCTTTACCAACTGGGTAACCTGCCCAGTCTTCTAATTCAAACATTTGACCATTAGAGCCATTGGAATTATGAGGAATGGCGATTGTATCAACGCCTCTATCTCTTAACCCATCCATCCAAGTCCATAAGTCTTCGGGGTTTAATGATTTCAGTCTTGAGAAAGGTTCAACCGTTACTTTATCTCCTTTAAATACTACATTTCTATGTAGGTTTCCTCCTTCATAAGGCCCTGTTCCAAAAGGGTTAAGAACACTTATATTGTCACCTGAACGAGTAGTAGAACTGGTGTATTCGTAAGCCACGAAGGTCGTAAAGTTCCCAGGATCATTGTGCTCTTGAGCACTACGAATAATATCTTTCCAGGCAGACCTATGTTTATCCACATCATAAATACTTATCGCTCGTGCCTGATCACCTGTCCAAAGATACTTTATAGTACCCATAACACCAGCTCCTGCAGCTAAGCTTCTAACTTGAGTAGCAAATAAAGCCCCTCTTCTTGGGATTGATTCAACTGTTCTATTCTCAGCGGTATTAAGGTTAGTGAAAGGTTCTGTGCCTGGTGTTGTGTTATTAGGATCAGCCCACCATTCAACATTTCCCATTAAAAAACCATGGTCAGTAACCGCATAAAAGTCTAAAGGTTCTCTCAATTGCATTTGATAGCCTAAAGGATGTTGAATTGGGCTTCCTTTAGCGTATTCGTAAGCATCATCGGGAGTGGCTGTAGTACCAAAAATATAGGCATCGAAAGAGTGTTTAGTGTGAACATGAAGATCTCCAAAATAAACATTCCTGTCCTCGTTATAACCTATAGTGGGTCCAGATTCTGTGTTCTCAGGAGCTAAATTACTGTAATCGACAATATCGTCACCGGAAGTACAACTCCACAAGAAAACCACGGAAACTAAACTTAAATTTCTCAATAAATATTTCATTTTTTCCCCTAATAAGCCCCAGCTACTTATAACAGAATAAGTAGTAAATAAAAAGTTAATTCCCAGTCTACCAGAGGTCGTATTTTTGTAGTTCAGCCCTTCCAACGACCATGTGGTGAACTTCATCAGGACCGTCAGCAAATCTTAAATGCCTCATGTCTGTATACATACCGGCTAGAGGTGTCCATTGTGAAATACCTGCTGCACCATGCATTTGAATTGCTTGATCTACGATCTGACAGGCTTTTTCTGGGACCATAGCCTTAACTGCACTGATGTATATTCTTGCTTCCTTATTGCCTAACACGTCCATGGCTTTTGCGGCTTGCAATACAGACAGCCTCATGGCATTAATATCTATCCTAGCTCGCGAGATTACCTCAACATTTTTTCCTAATTTGGCTATAGGTTTTCCAAAAGCCTCCCTAGACCCTGCTCTTTTTACCATCAACTCCAAAGCTTTTTCGGCTTTTCCAATAGTACGCATACAGTGGTGAATTCTACCTGGCCCAAGTCTAACCTGTGATATTTCAAACCCTCTTCCTTCACCCAATAAAATATTTTCTTTTGGTACTCGGACATTATCAAACTTGATATGCATATGCCCTTGGGGTGCGTGGTCATGACCAAATACTTGCATACCCTCTAGTATTTCAACACCCGGGGTGTCTTTAGGTACTAATATTTGAGATTGTTGTTTTGAAGGGTGCGCATCTGGACTCGTTTTGACCATGGTTATCATGATCTTACATCTCGGGTCCCCTGCTCCAGATATATAGAATTTTTCACCATTAATGACCCATTCATCTCCTTCGAGAACGGCACTGGTGCTTATATTCTTTGCATCAGATGATGCTAAATTAGGTTCAGTCATGGCATAAGCTGATCTTATTTCTCCATTCATTAATGGCTCTAACCATTCTTTTTTCTGTTCTGGCGTTCCAACATGCTGCAATACTTCCATATTGCCTGTGTCTGGAGCACTGCAATTCATAGATTCTGAAGATAAGGGATACTTTCCTAACTCATCCGCTATGTAGGCATAATCTAGGTTCGTTAATCCTTCCCCAATATTTCCGTCGTTGTCAGGTAAAAAGAAATTCCATAAACCCAAGTCTCTGGCTTTATTCTTAACTTCTTCTAAAAGTTCAAGTTGCCGAGGATGCCAAGACCACCTGTCTTCCTTTTGGCTCTGCAACCCATAAAATTCTTCTTGAATCGGTGCAACATTTTCTTCGCAATGTTTTTTAACTAGATCCATCAAAGGCTGGGCCTCATCGGACATCGCTAATTGGAAAAGATCTGGATTTAAGTTTACTGACATAATTTCTCCTTCTAATTATTATTAATTTTATACCAAATTGGTGATGACCATGCCCTTTCTTGTATTGTAACTTCTAAACCTGGTCTCACTTGAGCTCCTGATCTAATAGCATCCCAAGTCGTCCATCTACAAGTAGGATTCTCTAAAACCCTAACGTAGTAAAAGGACTCCACACCTCTTTCAAAATCTGGATCAGTCCAAATAGTCTTTAATTCAGAAGCTCCATTATTAGAAATGGAACAATCCTTTAAATTGACCTTAGCATTATTTTCAGGGCATCTATGAGTCTTAGGATCTACTTCTAAACCATCTGAACAAGCAACATCATAAACTTTCTCTCTGGTTTGTTT
>LUQU01000055.1 GCA_001628005.1 SAR86 cluster bacterium REDSEA-S09_B4 | reverse complement strand
TCTTGAGCAACTGGATCTAATCCAAATATACTTATGAAAGTTTCAGCGAACAGGACAATTATCAGAGTTGTTAAAAGTGATAGGCCTAAGCTGACTCCTATTGCTAATCTTGTAACATGAGCTGCCTCAATCATATTTTTTGAACCTACAGCTCTGGCAACCAAGGCTGTGGTCCCTGTCATAACTGCCATTAAAAGAGCCTGAAAAACCCACACCATTCTTTGCCCAGTACCAACAGCAGCTACTGCCTCTGCACCTAATGTGCCTACTGCTTTTATTGAAATAATACCTACACTGGACCAAAGTAAATTACCTAAAATGGGAGGCCAAGCAAGACCCCAAACACTTAGGGTTTCTGGATGAGAAATCTCTGCAGATTCATCCTGATTACTTTCATCGATATCTTTTATCTGTGACATTTGGAGCGTGGCATACTATCACACTTATAACTGGACCAACATTAACCAAAATCCTAAACTAAGAGCATGGCTAAGCTTTACTTTAACTACTCTTCTATGAATGCCGGCAAGTCAACTGCATTGTTACAAGCAAACCACAATTATCTAGAGAGAGGTATGAAAACTAAGATGTTCACTTTCTCTGGTGATAATAGATATGAAGAAAATAGAATTGTTTCCAGGATAGGCATAAGTGCTGATGCATTACCCTTTTCTGAAGACACTGATCTCTTTCAAAGCCTAATAGAAGACAAAGATCAAATAGAAATTAAATGTGTCTTAATAGACGAAGCTCAATTCTTGACCAAAAAACAAGTTGCTCAATTAGGTAAAATAGCAGATGAACTAGACACTGCAGTCTTGGCATTTGGAATTCGAACTGATTTTCAAGGAGAGTTATTTGAAGGAAGTAAATATTTATTAGCTTGGGCTGATAACTTGAAAGAGATTAAAACTGTTTGTTGGTGCGGTAGAAAAGCAACCATGGTCGTTAGATTGGATAAAGAGGGAAATATTGTAAGCCAAGGAGAACAGTTAGAAATTGGAGGTAACGAAAAATATGTACCTCTATGCAGGGCACATTTTAATAAAAAGAAGTTAGGTAATTAAAGAATACCAACAATGAAACCTGTCATACATGAAGCTAGTAAAGCTGCCCATAACGCTTTAAAGCTAACAGCTATTAGATCTTGACGTCTTTCTGGAACCATCGCAGTCATTCCACTTAAAAGTATTCCTACACTACTAAAATTAGCAAAACCACATAAAGCATAAAGCATTATCAAACTACTCTTTTCAGATAGAGCGTAAGTACTGTTATCAGCTAAATAAATATAAGCTACAAATTCATTTAAAATAGTTTTAACTCCTAATAACTCTCCAGCTGTTTGTGATTCATTCCATGGAATTCCCATACTCCAAGCTAAAGGAGAGAAAATCCAACCAACTATTCTCTCCATAGTTAAAGGTTGTCCTTGAAAATCAGGTAAAGCTCCTAAAGTTGCATTTACTAAAAAGACGAGAGCTATTACTACTATTAACATTGCAGCAACATTCAAAAATATATCTATTCCGGCTTGGGTACCACGTGTGAGTGCATCCATTGTGTTTGAATACATTTTGTCTGTATTGTCAGTAGGAAAATCTGTTTTTGTGTCACTTGGGATAATTATATTTGCATACATAATTCCTGCTGGTACTGAAATTAATGAGGCTGTAAGAAAGTGTCTGATTAGATCATCACCATAAATAGAAGAAAGCATAGTTGTGTAAATAACCATTACTGAACCAGCTATCGTAGACATCCCTACTGTCATCAATATGAGTAGTTCATTTTTAGACATAGAGGCTAAGTAAGGACGAACTAATAAAGGTGCTTCAACCTGTCCTAAAAAAACATTAGCAGTGGCACTTAATCCTACAGGACCTCCCACATCCAAAGGTTTTTTGAAGATAACAGCTAGGGCATTGACTAAAATAGGAATAACTCTCCAATGCCATAAAAGTGCTGAAATAGCAGACATCAAGATAATTAATGTCAATCCACCAAAAGCAAAAATAAAAGTATTTGCTTCATTTGAAATTTCAAATGGGGCATTAGGTGCCCCATCTGCTAAATACCCAAAAACAAAGGCAGTCCCTTCATCACTAGCTTCCTTTAACTTTTGAACTCCACTAGCTAAATATTTATCAATAAAATCTGAGATGAAAGTCAGGTTAATTAGTATATATGCTAGTACAACCTGAATGATGACAGCAATAACTAGGAACTTAATTTTAATTGCTCTTATATTTTCACTAAAAATTGCTCCTAGCAATAGAAGAACAAAAAATCCTACTATAGGTTGTACAAATTCCATCATGAGATTAATTTTATTTCTTTTAATCGTTCTTGTAAGTAATCTTCTGCAAGAATAGGTTCTATATATCTTTTAGGATTATCTTCTGTGCAGCAAGAATCTAATGTTTCTATCAACCAGTCGGGATTAGGGTGAACAAAAAAGGGAATTGAATAACGTGATCTATCCATGGTTTCTATAGGTGCATTAACTCTGTGTGTAGTTGAAACCAATTTATGATTTGTTAGCCTTTGTAACATATCACCAATATTACAGACTAAAACTTCAGGAGCTGTGTCTACTGAGATCCACTCATTATCTTTACTTTTAATCTCTAAACCAGGTTGGTTTCCGCCAATTAATAAAGTTATTAAGTTAATGTCCTCATGTGCACCTGACCTCTCTCCTTTATCATCTTTCCTAACAGGCGGGTAATGAATTGACCGCATTACGCTATTACCTTTATTTGCTATTGTCTCAAAATAACTTTTTTCTAAATCCAAAAACAAAGCTATGGATTGCAAAAGACTTTGTCCTAACGAATCAAATTCACTAAACAATTCATCGATTTTTTTATTACATTCAGGTATCTCAGTCACTAACTTATTCTGAGGCATCCACTTTGAAAAAGGATCATCAATGGATATATTTCTGCCTGTTTGCCAAAATTCTTTAACATCAGCTTCATAACCATCTTTAGGAGTCTCAATCTTAATTGGGGTGTACCCTCTGGCTCCACCTAAATTGGGTTCAAAGTAAGCCATCTTGTTACTTGTAGGTAAACTAAAAAACTCTTTAAAAATTTCTAGTACTTCGTCTACAAGGCCTTTATTGAGAGTATGGTCAGAAATGCCACAAAATCCTGTATTGTGAAAGTTTTTACCCAATTGAAGGGAGAAGTCTTCAGGATCCTTTTCCCAAAGATTTAAAGATAAAACAGAAAATGGTAAGGACAAAATAACTACCTCTCTAAAATAAGAGTTAAAATTCTATATGAGAACGAAGAGAAATACTTGATATATGCCAAAAATTTACGGATTTGGAAATGCTTTAATAGATATAGAAATTTCTGTATCTGAAAAAGAGCTAGCTTCTCTGCCTATAAATAAAGGGAGCATGGAACACATTAGTTCCAGTCAGAAAATGGATTGGCTACAGCGATTTCAAAGCAGAGTACAAAGCAGAGAACCTGGAGGATCTATTGCAAATTCATTACATGCTGCTGCCAGTCAAGGATCCAGATGTACATTCAGCTGCTCTATGGGTGAAGACTTAGAAAAAGATCTCTTTTTGCAAGGATTTAATAAAAAACTTATACAAACTAGCTTTCAATATTCAATTAACCCAACAGGAATATGTTTTATTTTTGTCACTCCTGATGGTGAACGAACCATGGCTTCTAATTTATCAGCCAATGAGGATTTAAATCCAAAATGTTTAAATAAAGAGATATTGGTACAAAGCGACTGGTTGTTGTTTGACGCTTTCTCTGTATGCACCAGTAGAGGATTAAAAACAGCTAAAGAAGCATTTCTTATAGCTAAACAAAATAATGTAAAAATAGCCTTCGGTTTAGCAGACATAAATTTAATTAAAAGTAATCTAAAAGAGATTGAATGGGTACTCAATCAATCTATAGATTTACTATTTTCCAATGAGAATGAGATAAACCTTATGCAACAAAGTATAAAAACTGATGTTGATATTCTCTGTTCTAGTGGAGCTAAGGGCTGTCGCTTTAATCAAGTTAAGGTAGATGCAAAGGAGATATCAGTTGTTAACACGAATGGTGCGGGAGATGCATTAGTCGGAGTTTTTCTCTCATACTACAATTCAATACCTCAACAAGAAGCCTTAAAGAAAGCTGTTGATTACGCCACCGAAGTTTGTCAGATTGGTGGGCCTAGAATATAAAAAACGCCACTAAAAGTGGCGTTTTTTACATATCCTAATTAATTAGAATTGGTACTTAAATCCTAAATTAATATTCCAAGCAGACTGGCCATCATTATTTTGAATCCATAGGCTGTCATCTGGATCAACACCCGAGATCAAGAATTGTCCGGAATCAGAAACTCCACTAACCATTATTTGTCGGCTATTGTTGTAACTGTATTCTTTTACAATACCTTTTTCATCGTCAATCATATTCAATAGATTAAGCAAATCTAAATAAATGATGAATTTGTGGTCATCAAATACACCTATATCTTGAGTGATTCTCAAGTCTAATCTGCTGTACCAAGGGCTATTAAATGCATTCCTAGGAGCATGACTTCCTTTATATGCACTTAATCCAGTGCTATTTACATGTGCCATCACAGCATTAGCTACATCAGAACTAGCAAAAACTACATTTGGATCAGTAGCTCCAGTAGGAATGTAAGCAAGACTGTAATCAGCGTAAAAACGTGAATTTCCAGTTACACTGTTATAGCCAGGTTCGTCAAAACTTACACTGTAAGGTTCTCCGCTCTTTCTAACGAAAACTAATGAGAAACGAGTATCATTGTTTCCAATAAGTTGCGTTGTGTAATCAAGTGTTGCTAAGAATTTATGCTCAACCATAAAACTTGATCGACTAGCATTTAGGTTTTCGCCATCCCATCTTTGAGTATAGCCATAAGCGGATTCTGCTTGCGCTGAAGTCAGCGGATAAACATCATCAGAATCCATATTGGTATAAGCTGTCATGAATTGAACATCCCCAAAAGCTTTCTTCATTATGAAAGTAAGTGCTTCAGCTTGACCTTTGTTAGTATTTGTTAACCAAAAGTCTCCGGCACCGCTGTAAGTGCCTCTTCCATCAGCTAATGTTCCTGTTTTAGTCAGACCTAGGTCTTTATAAAACACACCTTCATTTGTTTCATCTTTATTGTATTCAACTGTGAAGTCATAACCTTTCTCAGTCAAAATATCTAACGCAATATTTTGTCTCCATTTACTTGGAGCTTCAAAATTCGGGTCAGTTCCCTGAGCATCTCCATACCAAGCACTTCTCACTTCATAGTTACTTGTGGGTCCTAACCAGAAAAAGTGAGGGTCCGCGACACTTGCTGCTGGCATGGGGCCAATAACATCGCTGTAGGACCTAAAACGATTGTAGTCCGTTTTTCCACCTGATCTTGAATAGGCATTTCCATACCAAACTCGAGGAATTCTTCCCATCATCAGACCTCTACCTCCTCTAATAGTTGCATCCACAACCCTGTCACCAAATAAAGAGGTGGCATTGTAATTAAAGGACATCCTTGGTTGAATTAAATCAAAGTCAAATTTTTGGTTATTACCTATACCATTCCTTTCTAGGAATTTAGGGTTAAGGTGAGGTTCAGTTGGGGTAAGAACAGAATCGTATCTAAATCCAAAAGTGACCGTTAGATCATCGCTCGCATACCATTTGTTTTGTATATACATGGTATCTTTTTCAATTTGAAAATCAGCTGCTGCAGTTCCGACTTGGTCGTTTCCTGCTATTGGGGTATGGAATCTTAAATAGGACCAAGTTCCAGCCTCAAAGTCTTCTATGCTATTAAACTGTATTTCACCGTTATAACGGGCAATAAACAAGTTATAGACATCCGTTTCAGCTCTTTCTATTCCGAAAGTTATGACGTTATCATCATTGTCATAATCAGCTTTAAAGATTAGAACGTCTTCATCTACCATGATGTGATTTGCACCACGGTACCTATCACCTCCCAAATAGACCCTATCTCCACCTAGGTTTATTCTAACCTCAGGGAATAATCCATCACCAAGAGAGGCATCATCTTCATCCATCTCATACTGCGAGAACTTAAGCTTGGTTCTTAGCCTATCACTTATATCGCTGTAGAGCGTTACGGACTTACGTTCAATGATTGGGGGTTTGGCGTAATAGTTATTGCTAAATACTGTTGCTCCACCATTATATTTACGTGGGTAATAACTTTCTACTTTGGAGTAGTTCATTGTAGCCCTGTTAGCGTCATTGATAATGGCATCTAATTTGACTGTGTACTCCTCATGAGTTTCTGGAAAAGAAGCTCCATTAATTATTCCAGCATCATAGCCATAGGTATTTAATGCAATATTTTTAATCTGATCTGCCATGGCACTTGTTACATATTCAGCTTTATTTTGTGCATTACTGTCTATCGTTCCGTAAAGAGCCGGATTTGACCTTTCAAATTCTTCATAACCAGCGAAGAAGAACAACCTATCTTTTATAATTGGACCTGAGATGGTAAATGTTGTAATTTCCTCATCAAATGATGGGTAATCATTTCCAGAAGTGTCTTCTCCTACATTGTCTTCATTTCTTTCAGAAAAATAGACCGAGCCATGAAAATCATTTGAACCAGATTTTGTTACCACAGCTATAGATCCTCCGGTGTTATTACCGCGAGCCACATCATAGGGTGTTATGTCTATCGAAATCTGATCTACAAAATCTAAACTGATTGGATTACGCATAGTTCCAAACCCATTTGCATTCAACCCGAAGGGGTCATTGAAACTTACTCCATCAATTGTGAAGTCATTGAACCTGTTGTTAGCACCCATTACAGAGATTTCCGTGTATCTGCTAGAAGCACTATTGACAGAAACTCTGGGATCCATTTTTGCAAAATCACCAATTGATCTATTAATTGTAGGCACAGCATCCATCTCAACTCTTGATAGAAGAGTTCCAGATCCTGTTTTTACAATGACGGAACCAGCTGCTGCTGTTACTACAACCTCTTCAGCTTCTGACCTTGCAAGATTAACTGAAACACTTTCGGTTTCATTTAGAGCTAAATAAATTCCACCAAGTTTAGCGGTTTGATAGCCTGGTGAAGAAACAGTGATTTCGTAAGGACCACCAACCGGCAAGAACGTCAACGAGAAGTTTCCTGAAGCTCCAGCTGTCACAGCTTTAGTAATACCCGTTGGAGTGTGTTCTACAACCACTGATGCTCCTGAAACATTTACATTTCCTCGTAACGACGAAGTAGTGTCTACATCTGAAAACACTGGCACCGACGCTAGTAAGAAGGTAAATATTGAAGAGAAAAGAAATAATTTTTTAAAACTTGTCATAAAGACCCCCAAATAATTATTTAAAAATACTTAAGCCAAATATTATCTTAGGAAATCCTTTTGAACTTGCCATATCTAATTTCGACTGATGTGTATTCAACCCCATTAATTCCACATTGTACCTGTGGAAATATTAAAATATCTAGACGAAATAATACCTTCTTTAGTTAACAAAGTGAAATGATCAAATTAATATTTTCTTATGACTACTTTTGTATGTATTAATAGCCTATCTGATTTGTCTAATGATTTAGATAGTCCGAAGAAATTTATAAAAGAAAGGCTTTCTGGAGAGAAGGTATCAGGGTTATTTTTTTATTCAAATGCCGTAAACGAATTCTTAGATGAAGCAAGATTAACTGAATGGTTAGACTACTCCTCGTCTGAAGAGATACCTGTATATGCTTGCAGAAACTCTATTATAAAAAGAAATATTTCTGAAAAAATAAGCCCTCTTATTAATGTTGTAGGACTAGGTCAGTTAATTGAAGGTGTTTTGAATAATAAAAAGACTATTGTTATAGGGAATCTATGAAAAATTTTGTTTTCAATTTCATCTCTGGAGATCAAAAAAAGTTTGAAAATGGAGAGGACCTTTTTAACTTAATAGCTACCTGTTTAGCTTTTGATCAAAAAGTTACGGTAATCTCAGATAAAACTGACGGGCGTAATCTATTTAAAGATTTAAGTGAAAATAAAAATTTAAATTTTTTAAAGTTAGAACAAGGCAATAATCTGATTAACAAAGCAGATTTTTATCTTGAATGTTAAGTTACTGTAATTACCTTTTTATCAAAATACCCTCTTAGGGCTTTTGGTACTTTCACAGAGCCATCTTCAAGCTGATTGAGTTCTAATAAAGCTAACAAAGTTCTACCTACAGCTAAACCAGATCCATTTAACGTATGAACCAGTTCATTTTTATTTTTTTCTGCATTCTTCCATCGTGCTTTCATTCTTCTTGACTGAAAGTCCTTAAAATTACTGCAAGATGATATTTCTCTATATTTTGCTTGAGAAGGTATCCATGCCTCTATGTCATAGGTTTTTGCCGCACTAAATCCTAAATCAGCAGTGCACAAAGAAACTACTCTATAAGGGATTTCTAGGGCTCTCATCACAGCTTCAGCGTGATTGGTTAATTCTTCTAGAGCGTTCTCAGAATTGCCCCCTTCTACTACTTGTACTAACTCTACTTTCTCAAACTGATGAAGTCGCATTATGCCTCTTGTGTCTTTGCCATAACTTCCTGCTTCGCTTCTAAAGCAAGGAGTATGACTTACCCATTTTATAGGTAGTTCCTTAGAATCAATTACTTGGTCTTTAAGCATATTTGAAATTGGAACCTCTCCGGTTGGGCTTAAGAAATAATTATCTGGGCCCTCTAATTTAAAAAGATCTTCACCAAATTTAGGTAATTGACCCGTTCCTACTAAGGAATCAGAGCTAACTATGTATGGAACATAAAGTTCCTGATATCCATGATCTTTTATATGCATTTCAAGCATAAATTGAGTTAAAGCCCTATGTAATCCAGCAATATCTGATTTTAAAACTGAAAATCTGGAGCCTGTTATTCTGGAGCCAGATTCCATATCAATTCCATCTACTAATTGCCCTATCTCAATATGGTCTTTGGGTTTAAAAGAAAATTCAGGAATCTTACCCCAATTTCTAATCTCTATATTATCGTCTTCAGAACTGCCTACAGGTACATCTGGATCAGGTATATTGGGTAGTTCTAAAAATAAGTTATGTAGTTCTTTAAGAGTTGAATCAAGTTTTGATGACTTCTTTTTAATTTCTTTGGTCAAAACTGAAGCTTCCTCTTCTTTTTCCTTGGAACTTTCTTTTGCTCCTTTTAGGTTTCCGATTTCTTTTGAAATTTTATTTAAAGAGGCTTGTAACTTTTCAGTGTCTGACTGAAGTCCTTTTCTGACTCCTTCCAATTTTTTAATTGATGATAAGTTTGCTTTTAACGACCTCTTTTTCAAGGAATCCTCTACTAAATGAAGATCATTTCTTATTATTTGCGGATCTAACATTAATCTAAGTTTTTATTTTTTATTTATAACCATTCCTAAAGCTAACAATATCAGTTCCTTCAGGAATATTTAATTTAAATTCGTTATTTGAAATTTTGTTTAAAGATACATTGTTAAATTTTAATGAGACCGTTTGTCCAAAAGTATCTAGATATTTAAAAGAATTAAAGACATCGTTTTGTACCCCTATATCAATCCACTTAATAAAACTCTCCTCTTTCTTGCTAGTTAGTAAACAAGAAAACTGATTTAAGTCTTTTCTGCACTCACTAAAAATAAAGAGTTCTTTAATTTCTTCAAGACTAAGTGTGAACAAGCCTACTGGAGTTTCTTCTAAAAGTTCTTCTAATGGTTGAACATTAAGTTGTTCAAGTTCAGGATCAAATCTATAGAAATCTTTTCCGTCTGAAAACATTACTTCATTGAGCGGTTCGAAATAAGAAATCTTAAAAATACCTGACCTATGCGCCCTGATTTCTCCCTTTATCAATCTTTTCTTTCTCTCCTGTAATGTAGTTTGTTCAAAGTTAGCAGAGAAATACTGATGTTTATTAATAGAATTAAATAAATAACTGGAGTTTTCCGATAAGCCTGCTTGTTCTTTTGTATCTGTATAGATCTTACCTTCAGTACCACTAGTATTATCAACGTCGTTAGATGCGGCCTTTAAAACAGGATTTAAAAATAAAGTTAAAGAAAAAAGGAAGGAAATAAAATATCTCATGAAAAAGAAATGAATTTTAGCCGTTAATCCTCAGGTGGAGGAGCTACTAAAACTTCTCTATTTCCGTTTGCTGCCATTGGACTAACCACTCCTGCTGCTTCCATCGTTTCTATTAATCTTGCAGCCCTGTTATATCCAACTCTCAGTCTTCGCTGCACAGCAGAAATTGAAGCCCTTCTTGATTGAGTTACAAATAAGACTGCTTCGTCATAAAGTTCATCAGCCTCTCCATCATCTTCTGAGTCACCAATTGTGGGTATGCCTGGCATGCCTATAACAGCGCCTTCTTCTTGAGTAACTTCATCAATATAAATTGCTTTCCCTCTCTGTTTCCAGTCATCAGCTACTCTTTTGACTTCATCGTCTCCTACAAAAGCACCGTGAACTCTTTGTGGTATTGACGTGCCGGCTGCTAAATAAAGCATATCTCCTTTACCAAGTAACTGTTCGGCCCCACCTTGATCAAGAATAACCCTGGAGTCCATTTTAGAAGCAACCTGAAAAGCTACTCTGGCAGATATGTTTGCTTTAATAAGGCCAGTAATTACATCTACAGACGGTCTTTGCGTAGCTAAAAGCATGTGTATTCCAGCTGCCCGTGCTTTTTGAGCAATTCTTGCTATTAGTTGTTCTGCTGTTTTACCTACTATCATCATTAAATCAGCTAATTCATCGACTGCTAAAACAATATTAGGGAGATTTTCTAAATCCGGTGCCTCGGATTCTAGTTCTTCATCTTCCTCTTTTTTCCATAGTGGATCCTTTATTGGTGTTCCTGAATTAATAGCATCAGAGACTTTCTTGTTATAACCATTAAGATTTCTTACTCCTAACTCAGCCATAAGCTTATATCTTCTTTCCATCTCATTAACACACCAACGTAAACCACTAGAAGCTTCTTTCATGTCCGTTATGACTGGACAAAGCAGATGGGGAATATCTTCATATACAGATAGTTCTAACATTTTTGGATCTATAAGAATTAATCTGACTTGCTCAGGGCTTGCTTTAAACAAAATACTCACCAACATAGAGTTAATTGCTACTGACTTTCCTGAACCGGTTGTACCCGCAACTAGTAAGTGTGGCATTGAAGATAATTCCGCTACGACCGCTGAACCGCTTATATCTTTTCCTAAAGCTACTGTAAGCGGACTTTTTGAATCATCATATTCAGTGCTTGATATAACTTCACTCAACAAAACTGGCTGTCTGTCTTCTCTAGGTACCTCTACCCCAATTGTGTCTCTACCTTCTATAACTTCCACGATTCTTACACTTGTTTTTGAGAGAGAACGGGCTAAATCTTTGTTGATATTAGAAATTTGATTTACCTTTAATCCACTTGGAAGTTTTAACTCCAGTCTTATTACAACTGGACCAGGCTGAATTGATTCAACCGTCACTTCATTAATTCCGTATTCTGAGAGTTTACTTATAACCAACTCACCTAGCTGTCTAAGTGAGTGTTCAGATGTCTCATCTGAAAGCTCTTCTGCTTTTTCATCTAGTAATGAGAGTTTTGGAGGAGTAGCAGCTTCTTTGTATTCAAATAGCTCTTCTTGTTTTTCCTGCTGAGCCCTTTTGCTAGTTTCAAGCTTTTCTTTTGCTTTAACGACTTCAGGTGCTTTAATTTTTTCTTTCTTCTTGGCTTCCTCCATAACCTTCTGCTGTCTATCAAGCTTTTCTTTTCTTAACTTTTGCTTTTCTTTGATTTTATCTAGAGCTTCAGAAGCTTTCTCTCCAAAGTCACCTCCAAAATTAATTAAATACTCTTGGGCTTTAATAATTAAGTTAGTCCAAGAAATCTCAAGAGACAGTGTTAAACCCAATAGACCTAAACAAACAAATAGGAGGCTACTACCAATAAAACTTAATGGTTCTAAAGTGTAGGAAGAAACAGCAGTTCCAATTAAACCCCCAGTATCTTCAGGTAGAAAGGAATAACCAGGTTCTATAAATATAGACAATAAAGTAGAAGTTGAAATTAGAAATAAAGACCAGCCCAGTATCCTTACGCCTATTAGTCCAGAATAAATCTGAGAAAATTGTATTGGTCTTCTAAAAAAGATGAAATGTCTAACAAGAGGCCAAAGAAGCCAATAAGGTAAAAGGTAAGCCACATATCCTACTATTGAAAAAAGAAAATCACTCAAATAAGCTCCCCATGAGCCTACAGCATTAGAAATTCCAAACTCTTCTCCTACTAAGGGGTTACTAAAAGTTTGAGAATTCCATCCTGGGTCTTGGGGAGAGAATGTAATTAGCGAGATTAATACGAATAATCCAAAAAAACCCTGAACAATTAATAGAGATTCAAAAAATAGTTGGTTAAGTTTTAAGCGAGAAATGGAGACAGCTTGTTCAGCTGATTTCTTCGTTGCTTGCGCCTTTTTTGCCACTTGCTGAGATATGTTTTTCGTATTGTATAGATTATTTGAACGTTGTTCTAACTTTCAACAATAACTTATTGGCATTTCGAAGTTATAATTTAACCCATGGAAGATAACTTAAAGCGAAAACTAATAATTTTAGGCTCAGGTCCTACAGGTTATACAGCAGCTGTATATGCTGCCAGAGCAGGACTTGAACCATGCCTCATAACTGGAATGGAACAAGGCGGTCAATTAACAACGACTACTGATGTAGAAAACTGGCCTGGAGATAGTAACGGACTTCAGGGTCCTGAGTTAATGGAAAGAATGCTAAAACATGTAGAGTCCTTAAATGTAGAAGTTATCTTTGATCATATTGAAAGTACACAACTTCTTGAAGAACCCCTTATTTTAAAAGGAAATAGCCATACATATGAGTGCGAATCTTTAATTATTGCTACTGGTGCATCGGCTAAATATTTAGGACTTCCTTCTGAAGAAGTCTATCTTGGCAAGGGCGTTAGTGCTTGCGCTACTTGTGATGGTTTTTTCTATAAGGATAAAAAAGTGGCAGTTATTGGTGGTGGTAATACAGCTGCAGAAGAAGCTCTTTATTTGTCAAACCTGTGTTCGTCTGTAGTACTTATACATAGAAGAGATGAACTTAGATCAGAGAAAATCTTACAAAATAGAATTTTTAATAAAGTGGAAGAAGGAAAAATAGAAATTCTCTGGGATCATACTTTGGAAGAAGTTTTAGGTGATGACCAAAAAGTAACTGGCATAAATGTAAAAAATGTAAAGACAGGGGATTTAAATAAAGTAGATCTTGAAGGTGTGTTTATTGCAATTGGTCACAATCCTAATACAGAAATATTTCAAGATCAGCTTGATATGAAAGATGGATATATAAAAATTAATTCAGGCCTAGAAGGCAATGCAACAGAAACAAATGTTCGAGGCGTCTTTGCTGCAGGAGATGTTTCTGATCACATATATAGGCAAGCAATAACTTCAGCTGGCTCTGGCTGCATGGCAGCGCTTGACGCTGAAAAATATCTTTCAGAGAAATAATGAAACATTTGAAAATCAAAAAAGAAGGACATTTATGTTGGGTCTATTTAAATAGACCTAAATCCTTAAATGCTCTCAATACTGAAATTCTTAAAGAGTTAACCGAGTTTAATGCTTCTTTAAAAGAGGATCTGGAGTCAAGAGTTGTTATTTATACAGGTACCGGAGAAAATTTTTCTTCTGGAGCTGATTTAAAAGAAAAACGAGAACCTGTAACTAGGCTTGAAGCTTGGAGAAATAACTTTGGAAAGCCTGCTATTTGGTCCTTCCTAGAAGTAGATCAAATAACCATAGCAGCTATTAATGGGTACTGTCTTGGTGGAGCAGCCTGTATAGCTTCTGCCTGTGACTTTAGGATCGCTTCTGATGATGCGATGCTTGGTTATCCAGAAATAAACCTAGGAATCAATCTTAACTGGTTAGGCCTCCCATTAGCTGTGAGACTAATTGGACCTGCTAAAGCAAAGAAAATAGTTATTGGTGGAGAAAATGAGAATGCTGATACCCTCCTGAAATGGGGATTTTATGACGAAGTCCATTCCAAAGAACAATTAATGAAAGCTGCTGAGAAAATGGCAAATCTTTATGCTTCTAAACCCCCTATTGCAGCTCAAATGATTAAAAGAAGTGTAAATGAATTAACCTATTCAGGAGATGATGCAATTATGCACATGGATTACGATCAGACTCTTCTAACTCATGAAACTAAAGACAGGAAAGAAGCTATTAAGTCTTTTTTTGAAAAAAGAGACCCTGAATACAAAGGAGATTAAGCAGACCTTTCCTTTAAAGAACTCTTAGCCTCTTCATACTCTGCTACTAGAGCATCGACGGCTTCTCGCACAGTAGGAACTTCATGAAGATTGCCAATTCCTTGCCCTGAACCCCAAATATCCTTCCAAGCCTTTTTTTGATTATCTCCAGGACCAGATCCAAAGTTCATATCATGTTTATCAGCGTAAGGTAGATTATCAGGATCTAGACCAGCTTTTACTACACTTGGTTTAAGATAATTGCCATGAACCCCTGTAAAAGTAGCTGAATACATGATGTCATTTGCTGAACTTTCAACAATCATATCTTTATAACCTTCGCTAGCGTTAGCTTCTTTGGTAGCAATAAATCTCGTGCCAATATAAGCCAGATCAGCTCCCATAGCTTGTGCTGAAAGCACTGAAGCGCCATGTGAAATACTACCTGACAAAGCAATCGGGCCATCAAAAAATTCTCTTACTTCTCTTACGAGTGCGAATGGACTTAAAGTTCCTGCATGCCCTCCCGCTCCAGCACAAACAAGAATAAGACCATCAGCTCCCTCATCAACAGCTTTCTTTGCGTGCCTTATATTGATGACATCATGAATTACTGCCCCACCATAACTGTGTACAGAATCTACAACAAATTTAGGGGCTCTTAAGCTTGTGATAATTATAGGAACCTCATGTCTAGTACAGACTTCCATATCATGTTCCAGCCTGTTGTTAGAGTGATGACAAATTTGGTTCACAGCAAAGGGCGCTACCATTTCTTCAGGATTCTCAGATTTATATTCTTCCAATTCTTTCTTCATCATAGAGATCCATTCATCTAACTTTTCCTCTGGTCTTGCATTCAAGGCAGGGAAAGAACCAACTATCCCGGCTTTACACTGAGCAAGAACTAGATCAGGGTAAGAAACAGTAAACAAAGGAGCCCCTATTACAGGAATTCTGGTTTTATCCTTTAAAAAACTTATTACATCCATTTTATGCCTTACTGACTGGATACCCAGATATAGGTAGCCACTGTTAAACAGGTAATTATAAGAACAGCTGCGATTGCATCTGCTTTACTATCTTCTTTATCTTCGGTTTCTTTTTTTTCATCTAAATCTGACATCCCATCTCCTATTTAAATTTTAACTAATATTCTACCGACCTGATTTCCTTTCAATATACTTGTAATTTCTTTTTCAAGATTATCTAAAGAAACTTCTGTTGTAATTGCCTCTAATCCCTCCAGAGCCCAATCACCTGCAAAATGTTCCCAAATATGTTCTTTTGTTTTAAGGGGTATTTCTACAGAATCTATTCCAATTAAAGCATTGCCTCTTAAAATGAAAGGAAAAATAGAGCTTTCAAAAGAAGGGCCACCAACTAATCCTGAACAAGCAATAGCACCTCCAGGACTTAAAGAAGTTAATAAAAGACTTAAGGTTTCTCCACTGACCACATCAACCCCAATATCCCATAAACTTTTTCCAATCGGTTTTCTGGCTGTTTCTGTTAACTCTTCTCTGCTTAAAATGTTTGAGGTACCTAAAGAACTAAGAAAATCAGCTTGGTCATTTTTTCCAGTAACTGCAGTAACTTCAGAACCAAGTTTCGACAAAAGCATAACGGAGACTGACCCAACACCTCCAGTTGAACCGCTTACTATGGATTTCGTATCTTTAAAGCCTTCCCATTTTCTAAAACTATCTAGCGCATGTACGGACAAACCAGCTGTTAACCCGGCTGTTCCTAATGACATGGATTGTTTTTCACTCAGTCCTTTTGGTAAATGTATTGCCCAGCTAGCCGGTACTCTTATGTATTCCCCAAAGCCACCAGAAGTATTCATTCCTAAATCGTATCCGGTAACTATGACATAGTCGCCTTCTTTAAAATCTGAAACTTTTGAATTAACTACCGCACCTACGGCATCAATTCCTGGGATGTGGGGATAATTTCTTGTAACTCCTGGCATGCCAGTAGCAGACATTGCATCTTTATAATTTAAAGATGAGTAACTTACCTTAACCAGCAAGTCTCCTTCTGGTAAATCATCTATTTTTTTTTCAACAATCGATAAGTCAAACTTTCCTTCTGACTCGGAAGCTTCCAAAGCTCTAAAATTTGAGGTCATAGTTTTCTTTAAGTAATAAATCTATCTTTATTAAATATGTCTAATACTTTGTATACGCTTTTTTCAACTATTGCTTCAATAGCAGTACTAAATCTAGCCGTAAGAGGTTTCTTTTTAAAGTACTCAATTTCTAACAATTTAAATTTACTTGCTAGCTTTAAAAGATAATCATCTGAAGTCCCTATTTCATCGATTAAACCAAGTTTTACCGCTTTGTCACCCTGCCATACCTCTCCTGTAGATACTTTGGCTACCTTGATTTTAGGTCTATTTTCTTTAACAAAGTCTTTAAACACTACGTGCAAGTCTTCTAATTCTGAAATAAATTTTTCTCTTCCCTGTTTAGTGTTTTTTCCTAAAGTAGTTAAGGTTCTTTTAAACTTTCCAGCTGTATGCATTTCTATATCTATATCTAATTTCTTAAGTAATCTGTGAAAATTTGGTAACTGAGCAATCACACCAATTGATCCTACGATAGCCCAGGGAGCTGCAACTATCTTAGTCGCAACGCAGGACATTAAATACCCCCCACTTGCAGCTATTTTATCTATGCAAACAGTAAGTTTAATTTTATTGTCTACAAGCCTCTTCAATTCTGCTGCACATAAACCATACGCATAAGCAGAACCACCTCCGCTCTCTACCTTTAAAACTACTTCCTTGCATTTAACTTCGGAAGCAATGATCGCATTGATCTCTTGTTTGAGTTTATCAACGGCACTAGCTTGTAGATCCCCTTTAAAATCTAAAACATAAATTATTTCTTTAGGCTTACCTTTAATTGCCTTCTTTTTTTTCTTCTTCCTTTCCTTTAAGAAACTTTTAAATGCCTTAGGATCCATTTCTGCACTTTTTAAGGACACCCCAATTTCTTCTAATTTATCTGATAGATTTTTTACGATTATTCTGCCTTTATCAGTTTCTTTTTTATGCTTAGAAGAGCTAGCTATAATCATAATTGGGATGAGTATTACTGCTAAAACAGTAATCATCTTCAGTAGAAAGAATCCGTATGCTATAAGAAGATCAATCATAAATTATTTAGGAGCCATTCTTATACCACCATCTAAACGTATAGTCTCTCCGTTTAAAAATGGGTTTTCTACAATGTGCTTTACTAGAGATGCATATTCTTGAGGAAGGCCTAGTCTTTTAGGAAATTGGGTCATTTCAATAAGTGGGTTTCTAACTTGATCTGGGGCCATAGCCATCATTGGTGTATCAAATATTCCAGGTGCAATTGTGTTAACTCTAATTCCCATTCTTGCTAGATCTCTGGCTATTGGTAATGTCATTCCTACAACTCCTGCTTTACTAGCACTATAACCCGCTTGACCAATTTGACCGTCAAAGGCTGCTACAGAAGCAGTATTAATTATCACGCCACATTCTCCATCTTCCTCTGGTTCATTGTTTCCCATTTCAACAGCAGCTAATCTCAATACATTGAAAGTCCCTGTTAAATTAATATCTACTACCGTTTTGAAATATTGCAAAGGATGAGCACCATCTTTGCCAACTGTTTTGCTAGCACTTCCTATACCTGCACAATTTACAACAATGTGAATCCCTCCAAATTTATCTACGGTTGACTTAATACATTCAGTAACTGAGTCTTCTTCAGTTACATTTGCAATAGCATAGGCTGTTTCATCGCCTAAATTTTCTGCAGCTTTTTTAATATTATCTTCATTTAAATCAACTAACATTATCTTAGATCCAGCAGCTAAGAGTTTTTCTGCTGTAGCTAAACCCAAGCCAGAAGCTCCTCCTGTAATAAGTGCAACTTTTCCTTTAATATCCATAAACTCTCCTGAAATTTCTTTTTAAGGGACGCGAATATTACACGATAAAGCATTCATTAAAAACTCTTCAAGTTTATTTTGCACCCTGAAACCTAGGTTTAAAGCCAAAACGCACCATTTAAATGCAAAAAAATATAAAAAAAGGGAAATAATTGGCATTAATCTTGCATAATATTAAGTGTTGAACTGTTATTTTTTTAGAAAGGAGAAGAAATGAATAAGATAAATAGAATAGTCTTGATATCTATACTGAGCTTGGGAGCGTTTTCTATAAGTGCAGCAGAAATAGAATCCAATTTTGCTTTAAGTAATGATTACATATGGCGAGGAATGACCCAAACTGATGAAGGTTTTGCTTATTCTGGAGGAGTTGATGTTACTGCCGAAAATGGTGCTTATGCAGGTATTTGGGGCTCTAAAGTAGACTTTGGTGCAGGTGATGATGCCAACATGGAAATAGATGCTTATTTTGGCTACACAGACGAAACAGCTCGTGGAGTTACCTTTGATGTAGGATATATGTCCTATAACTATCCCGGTGAAGCAGATTTGGACTTCGAAGAAATCTATGTCGGTGTAGGTTACAAATGGGTTGGAGTGACATTTTCTGAAGGGATGGATAAAGCTCCCGATAATGTTGAATGGTCAGTTAGTCTAGCTGATTCAGGCATTGGCATAACTTATGGCGATTACGACGGTGTCGGAAAATACACTCTCGTAAGTTATGATTTTACACAACAAATAGCTAACAGAGTCTCTATAGGTATAGGTCTAAGTGATTTTAATTCAGACGACGATAGTGGGCCTGGTGATGAAGATGGATTTGTAATTACCTTCTCAATGTAAATTACTTAAAGATAGAAATTTAAAAGGGGTTAGGTACCTAGGTATCTAACCTTTTTTTTAAGTTCTCTAAAGGAGCAGCATACATTTCTAAAGCTTTTTCTAAAGTAGTCTGATCTAAATCTTTAAACCTGTTTAAAAATAAATTCTCTTTTCCTTCAAAATTTATCTTTGTGTCTATCAAACCTAATGCATGAGCAGATATATAGTTGCTGGGCCATAATTTATAATTAGTAATAATCTCTCGATCGATTAGCTCAGCTAGATTTTCAATATCTTCTACACTTTCTGTAATATTTTTTCCTATGTGGAGGTGCACCCTACCCTTACTTTCTTTTATGCCTTTTACCAGTTCACTTAAATCTCTTTTATTATTTTCTTCATAAGATAAATCTTCCCAACCTTCCCATCCGATTGCTTTGGTAATATCTAGAGGGTCGTATTCATAAGATATAGAAACAGGGGTTAAATTTACTTGTTTTATCCAGCTATTTATATCCGTATTTTTCCTCGCAGCTAAATAAAGCATTTTAAGCACAGCGGGGTCAGTGAAATCATTTCCATCATTAGCCCTGCCCTCTAACTGAGCAATCCATATGCTCTCTTTATCCTTATTTAAAGAATGATCAATGTACCTAGAAAGGTTGCTGAGTTTTTTTAAAGTCTCCTTAGCCCCTTTTATGTTCCTGTGTACTACAAAGCTTTTATTTAATCTCATTATTTTTTCAAAAAAGCTTGAATCAAGAAGATTATCTCCGATAGCTATTCTTACGGTTGGCATGCCTTCCAAGTACCTAGCAAAATTTAGAAATAGAGAGTCCAGAGCTATGTCTCTGTGATTAGAAATATACAAAGTTGGTTTTGTACTTAAGTTTTTAACACCGGAATAAGTAAAGCCATCCGTTGTTTTTTCAATCATCTGTCCAACATAGGGAGCTAAATTATCTTGAAAATCTTTAATACTCTTAGATCTACCAAAACTTTTTTTAAAGTTTCTTTTAAATAAAATAGAACTAAAACTTGGAATAAGATTCAGTAATGAAGGGTATATTTGATGGGAAATTACCTGGTGAAATACCTTGTCTTCAATTAGTGATTCTATTACATCTGCAACCTCTTCATCTAAATAAGGAGATATAGAACCAAAGTTGCTCTTAATGATGTTATTCAAGTTTTTATTTTGAACCTTAATATTGGAAGACTGATATTATTGTTAACTTAAAAATTGGTCAAACCTATTGGTATGAACTCAAAGGATATACACCCCTTCTTTCAAGATTTTAATTTTTTTAGCTTTGTCCATAGAGGCGGAGCGGAAGAAGCTTCAGAAAATACTTTAGAAGCTTTTAAGCACGCCTCAGATATGGGATTTGTTTTTATGGAAACCGATATTCAAGGAACCAAAGATGGCGAAGTTGTGGTTTTTCATGATTACGACCTAAGTAGAATGGCTGGAATAAACAAAAAAATTGAGGATTTAACCTTTAGAGAAGTTAAGCAAATCGAACTCATTGGTGGGGGCAGAATACCTTCTTTAGATGAATTGTTATCCACTTTCCCTCAACTTAGGTTCAATATAGATTTTAAAACTGAGAATTCGATTGAGTCAGGGGTTAATATTATTCTGAATCACAGTGCTCTCAACAGAGTCTGTTTAGCATCTTTTTCTACGTCCAGATTAAACAAGATTAGAAAATTAGCTGGTCCTAACTGCTGTTCTTCAATGGGACAATTAGAAATAGTCTATTTACTGTTGAAAAGCAGACACTTGCCATTTCCTAAGGTTAAGGGGCATTGTGCTCAAGTTCCACCATCTCAATGGGCAATTCCAATAGTTACCAAAAAGTTTATTGATTATGCACATAAAAAAAATAAATTTGTGCATGTTTGGACTATAGACAAGAAATCTGAAATGGAGGAATTAATAGAGCTTGGAGTGGATGGTCTTATGACAGATAAACCTACTACCTTGATGGAAGTAATCAGAGAAAGAAATTTAATCTAGTTTTTATCGGGAACCATCCAAAGAAGTATAAGCCCTGGAATAAATAAAATTAATAAACTTAGGATGCCATAACTAGGACTTCCAGTCACAAGCGCTATTCCTGAAACCATAAAAGGACCTATAAAAACTGAAGACTTCCCAATGAAGTTATAGAATCCAAAAAATTCAGCTGCTTTGTTTGTAGGTATTAAAGTGCTAAAGAAAGATCTACTTATAGCCTGAACCCCTCCTTGCACTAATCCAACAACACATGCTACGACATAAAATTCCAGTGCCGTATCCATCTGAGAGCTAAATAACACTACAAATATATAAACGATAATGGCAAAAGATAGAGAATACTTATAACCAAACTTATCTGCGTAATAACCAAATACTAGAGTAGCTGGAAAACCAACAAACTGAGTAAGTAGTAATGCTTGAATCATGGAAGTGGCTGATAGACCAATATCAGATCCATAGGATGTAGCCATCCTAATAATTGTGTCTACCCCATCCATATACAAGAAATATGCCAAAAGGAAGATTACTGCACTTTTATATTCTTTAATCGACCCAGCAGTATTTAGAAGGCTACTAAAAGCTTCAGTAATTATTCTGTTTACAGATTTACCCGAACTACTTTGCGTTGGTTCTTTTACATTTAAGTAGATAGGTAATGAAAAAATAAACCACCATAAGGCTACCGACATGAATGACCATAAAACTGCGTCGATTTGACTTTCTAGACCGAACCAATTCGGGTAAAGAAACATGATCACATTAAGAAGGAAGAGAATACCCCCTCCCAGATAACCTAACGAGAAACCAAGGGCAGAAGTACGGTTTCTTTCTTCTTCTTTAGAAACAGTAACTAAAAGGGAATCATAAAAAACATTTGCCCCGGAAAAACCTATCACACCTAAACCATAAAAAATTACAGCTAATTTCCAAGAACTGTCAGGGATAAAGAATAAGTAGCCGGTAGTGATAATTCCTAAAAAGGCAAAACTAAACAAAAACTTTCTTTTTGAATCTCCGGCATCAGCAAAAGCTCCTAAAACAGGAGCACTAAAGGCAATTAATAGTCCCACTAAAGAATTGACCGAACCAATAGCAAACGTACTTTCAGCATCAGAAAGGTCCGAAGCCCAATAGCTTTTAAAGAAGATCGGAAAAAACCCTGCCATTACAGTAGTAGCAAATGCAGAATTGGCCCAGTCATACAGAGCCCAACTCCATGCTGACTTATTTAATTTCTTTGACGTAGGTTCCATTAATATTAATAATGCTACTTTTTAATTAGGTAATTCATATGCAAGAAGACAAAAAGACAATAATCACCTTAGGGATTTTCTTTGCACTTATTAGTGTGGTGGTTGTTCTTCAAATTATCCTGGCTATCTATCTACAGACAGTTAATTAAAATAATTAAAGATTAGTCATACATATTTGCAGAATCTTTCAACGTACGTTCCATTCCTTCAATTAAATCAGCCATAATCTCTTCAGCCGGTCTTACGGACTTAATCATCCCTATTCCTTGTCCTGCAAAACCTGGGTTTATATCTTGCCTTTGGTCTTTATTAGCAGACTGTAATACAGGACCTGCAACTCCTGATTGAAAGGGCATTGGAAGTGGATCAAGCTCAGATCTTTCCCAAAAATCGGTCCAAGCACTTCTTATAATTCTTGCGGGTTTGCCTGTAACTGATCTAGAAATAACAGTGCCTTCTTCAGTGGAATCAATTATTGCTTGTTTTTGATGATCAAAAATATCTGCTTCTTCAGACGCTAAAAAAGCAGATCCTATCCAAGCACCTTCTGCACCCAACATGAAAGCAGCTGCTATTCCTCTTCCATCGCTTATACCACCGGCTCCTAATACTGGTGTTCCATTTGCGGCATCTACAACTTGTGGAATTAATGCCATTGACCCTACTGGTGAGTTGTGTCCACCAGCATCATGGCCTTGTGCCACTATTGCATCAACACCAGCAGAAGAAACTTTAACGGTATGTCTTACAGCACCAACCACTGTCATCACTTTAGTTCCATTAGCTCTTAGTCTCTCCATCCAAGGTGCAGGATTGCCAAGTCCAGCTGCATAAACTGGTACTTTTTCTTCAATTACTACTTCCATTTGTGCTTCGAAGAATTCTTTGGTAAAAAATCCTAAATTGTCTTCTTCATCAACTTGGCGGTCCAATTCAACCATCTTTAGTCCATGTTCGTTCATAAAGTCTTTCTTTGGTTTCTTTAATCCATCTTCTCATTTGATTTGGGGTACAGGCAGCAGCCCCTAATACTCCTAGGCCTCCTGCATTGGATACTGCAGCGGCTAATTTTGGACAAGCCGCACCCCCCATACCTGCTAAGAAGATCGGGTAATCAATTCCGAAAGTTTGACAAATTCTGTTATTCTTCATCATCAAGGTTTCCTTATATAATTACTTATTACTTAATATAATTACTTATTACTTACATAGTACTACACAAGAAAGCGAGGTAAAAAATGAATTCAAGAATATGCGAAATGCTGGATATAGAGTTTCCTTTGGTTGCTTTCACGCATTGCAGAGACGTTGTGGTTGCAGTATCAAAAGCTGGGGGTTGTGGTGTTTTAGGAGCGGTTGGCATGTCCCCTGAGATATTGGAACAAGAATTAAAATGGATTGATGACCATATAGATGGGAAGCCTTATGGCGTTGATGTCTTAATACCCAACAAGATGGTAGGAAAGGATGAAAAATTTGATGCAGAAAAGCTTGTTGGAATGATCCCTCAAGAATACGCTGACTTCAGAGCAGATGTTTTAGAGAACCATGACATACCTTCTCCTGAATTAAGAAATATTGATACAGGCGGATCTGGTTTTGCTGCAAACACCCAATCAGGAGGTGCTAAAGCTCTTTTAGATGTTGCGTTCCAACATCCCATTAAATTAATAGCTAATGCACTAGGAGTACCGCCAGACTGGATGCTTCAAATGGGAAAAGATAACGACGTAAAAGTAGCGGCTTTATTAGGAACAGCTCAACATGCTATTAATCAAGTTAAAGCTGGCGTAGATATTCTTGTAGTTTCTGGAACAGAGGCCGGTGGTCATTGTGGCAGTGTTTCTACAATGGTATTGATTCCTGAAGTTTATGAAGCCATCCAACCCTATGGTGATGTCCCTATTCTAGCTGCAGGCGGTATCGTTACTGGCAAACAAATGGCTGCTGCTATGACTATGGGTGCTTCTGGAGCTTGGTGCGGATCCGTTTGGCTAACCACCGTTGAATCTGAAATTCATCCGGTAGTAAAAGAGAAAATGATCGCTGCCAGCTCAAGTCAGACTGTTAGATCAAGGAGTAGAACAGGGAAACATTCTAGACAACTTGTGTCTCCTTGGACTGAAGCTTGGGAATCCGATAAAGCTCCTGATCCGCTTCCAATGCCTTTGCAACCGATGGTGGCAGAACCTGCTTTAGCCAAAGTTAATAAACTTGCTGAAGGCGGTCATGACGGGGCTAAGGGCTTAGCTACGCACTGGGTAGGACAAGGAGTTGGTTTAATGAACCAAAGTATTTCTGCCAGCGATGTCGTGATGGAATTCAAGGAAGACTTCTTAGAAGCCTACGAGAGACTTGATAATTTTATGCAGGAATAATTAGGACAGAACCTCACCGTCTTTAACGACATAAAATTGTCTGGACTCATCATCTACTGGTTCACTTATGGTTCCAGAAATCTTTCTCTGAGCTCCTTCGGGAGCGTATTGCAGTATGTAACTTTTTCTTACTCCTTCGGAATTATTTGGGCCTGTTCTGTGAGGAGTCAGTGACGAGAAAACAGCAATACTTCCAGATTTCAAAGGCAAAGGAACAGACTTAGAACTATCTAGTGGGATTTCAAAGCCAAGTTCTGTAGTTTCATGTTTTAGAGTACCTAATCTGTGCAATCCAGGCATCACCCAAGGACATCCGTTTGACTCATCCGTATCGCTCAAAGCCAACCAACAAGTTAAATAAGCTTGAGGTTCAATAAAAGTATAGCCATTGTCTTGATGCCAAGGAAATTCATCTTTAGTCCCAGGTTTCTTGTAAACCGCTTGATCCCAATACAAACGAACATTATTTCCAATAAGGTCTAAGCAAAGACTCGAAAATACTTTATGCTTGCTAAATTCTTTTAACTTTTCTGACTGGGTAACTAGGTGTGTTGAAAAGGTTATTTCTTCTGCTCTGGAAATAAAAACCTTTCCATCTTCAAAACCTCTCAATACTTCAGTAACCTTTTCTTCAAATGGATCTATAAGGTTACAGACTTCAGACATTAGTTCTGTATCAAAAGCATTTTCTACCACAAGATAGCCCTTTTCATCATACTGTTTTACTTGTTCTTCCGATAAGTATTGATAAGGACCCTGAGGTACAGACCAAGAAAAACCTTTGTTATCAGGATGAATTTCTGGATTCACTTAACTTGAGTAAACTGGCGGTTTTTTATCAGTCCAAGGAGCTGCTTTTTCTATTTGAGAGGAAATAGAGACTAACAACTCATCATCTCCAAATTTAGCGGTGAGCATAGAACCTATGGGCAAGTCATCTTTACTAAAGCCAAGTGGCAGTGAAATACTTGGCTGACCCGTTTGATTGTAAAGTCCCGTAAAACTAGAGTAAGAAGACAATCTTTCAATGTATGTTGCTACATCTTTTGAAGACATATCAATCTCTCCTATTTTTACAGGGGGTTTAGCAAGAACGGGGCTAAGAATAAGATCATAATCTTCCATAAAGTTACCTAATACTCTGCCAGCCTGATGATTTATTAGCGTGGCTTTAGCATATTGATCTGCTGTAAATGCCTTACCATTCTCGTACATTCTATAAGTGATGTTCTCCACAACATCTGGTGTAACATCTGTTCCTAAAGCATCTGCTCTTTGTTGTAAGGCTAGAGATACATTGGCAGAAATTATTACTCCTATAGCTTCAGAGAGTGCTGCTATATCTGGTTTTGGTGAAGCTTCTTCAACATGATGTCCTAAAGATTCACAAAGCTCAGCTGTTTTTTTAATAGAAGAAAGAACATCCTCATCAATCTTTACTGTGTCAGTAGGTAGATGTAAAGCAATTTTTAACTTACCAGGATCCTTCCCACTAGCAGAAAGAAAAGTTCCTGAAGGCTCAGTTGGAGCATAAGGGTCACCTGGAGAAAATCCAGATGTGGCATCTAAAAGTGCTGCTGTATCTCTAACAGATTTAGATACACAATGGCTGATAGATTGACCAGCCCATCCTTCACCTCTATCTGGACCCATAGGGGTTCTTGCCCTAGTGGGCTTTAAGCCTACTAGACCACAACATGATGCTGGAATCCTTATGGATCCTCCCCCATCACTTGCATTAGCCATGGGTAGTATTCCTGATGCTACCGCTGAAGCTGCACCACCACTTGAACCGCCTGCGGAATGATCTAGATTCCAAGGGTTTCTAGTAGGACCATATAGCTCAGGTTCAGTGGTTACAGTTAATCCAAATTCTGGGCTATTAGTCTTACCAAAGATAACTAAGCCTGCTTCGAGATATCTATCCACTAAAGTACTGTTATGATCCGCTACATAATCTTTAAAGAACTTTGAACCATAAGTAGTCTTTGTTCCTGTAAGAAGGACATGGAGATCTTTTAAAAGATACGGCACTCCGGTAAAAGGTCCCTCAGGTAACCCATCTTTTATCATTGCCTTTGCTTCGTCATAATGCTTTAAAACTACGGCATTAATTTGATCGTCTACTTTTTCTGTCCTCTGCATAGCTTCCTCTAATAACTCTTCAGCGGAAACTTCTTTATTCTTAACTAACTCGGCTAGGCCTAAAGCGTCGTAATTATCATATTCTTTAAAACTCATTTTTTATCCCCTTGTAAATTCTAGTTTCTTTCCTATTGTGTCAGATAAAATTTTTCCCTGACTATATATTCTTTCACCATTAACTATGGTTTCTATTATTCTTGAATTAAAAGTATAACTCTCAAAAGGCGACCATCCACACTTATAAAATATTTTTTCCTTTTTTACCTCATAAGTATCGTTCATATCTACTAAAACTAGGTCTGCCCAAAACCCTTCCCGAATAAAACCACGCTCTTTAATGTCAAATCTCTTTGCTACACTATGTGACGTGATTCTTGGGACTTCAGTTAATTCCAGATCTCCTTCATGAACCATCTCCAATACTGCCAATAATGAATGCTGTACTGAAGGCATCCCAGAAGGTGACGTTGAGTAAGTGTTCTTTTTCTCACTCAGTACGTGAGGTGCATGGTCAGTAGCTACATAATCTATTGTTTGATCTTTTAGTGCCCGTCTAAGTGCTTGTTTATCTGAATTAGACTTAATAGATGGGTTGCATTTGATTAGGGAACCAAGATTTTTATAATCTTCTGAAGAGAATAATAAATGCGGTACGCATACCTCAGCAGTTATTAGTTTCTCTTCTACCGGTCCTGCTTTAAAAAGTTCAATCTCATCTTTAGTAGAAATATGAAGAACATGTAACTTAGTATTAAATTCCGTACTTTTCATGAGCTTTTTTTTCATTTTCAGTTATTAAAGGGGTGTCTTCACAATGCGTGGTAATAATTACTGGAGAGTAATTAAAAATATCTTCTAAGGCTTTTTGATCATCAACTAGAAGGTTTCCAGTTGAAGAGCCCATAAAAACTTTTAAACCACATACTTGGCTAGCATCAATGCTTTTTATATCGTCAATATTTGTATTACTAGATCCCATATAGAAAGAGTAATTAGCGAGTGATACCTGTTCAGCAATTTTAATTTTTTCATTCCAGAGTTCTAGGTTTAGCGTAGGAGGTATAACATTAGGCATGTCCATAAAAGAAGTTGTACCGCCAGCGACTGCAGCGATAGACTCAGTTTGAATATTACCCCTTTCTGTTAAACCGGGTTCTCTGAAGTGAACCTGATCATCAATGAACCCAGGTAATAGATGCAGACCTTTAGCATCAATAAAATCTCCTTGCTCATCAATCGACTCTTCTATCTTTTCAATGCGTCCATTTTTGATCAATACGTCACTTTCTAAAAGACTTCCCTCGTTAACTAAAGTGCAATTTTTAATAGTAAGCTGTTTCATTAATAAGGTTTGCTCCCACTCACTGTAATTCGATGTAAAGTTCGAGTTTTATCACCATGGTCATGCACAGCAAAATGCTGTACACATCTATTATCCCAAACAACCATATCCCCATTATGCCACTTGTGTTCATATCTAAATTTTTTATCACTGGCTTGAGCATACAGCTTTGTAAGAATTTCTTGGCTTTCGTTATCAGACAGGCCTTCAATTCTCTCAACAAATGCTTGAGTTACAAATAGAGCTCTTTTTCCAGTCTCTGGATGGGTCCTGAATAAGGGATGTTTTACTGTCTTTTCTAATGCGGGGTCTGCACCAGCAAGAAGTACCACGGACCTATTGGAATTGATTGCTTTATGATTATTAAGTTTCTTCTTTAGAGAAGTTTCTAGAAACTCATAAGCTAGGTATTGATTTGAAAAAAGTGTGTTTCCTCCTTCGGATGGAACGTCGATAGCATAAAGTATTGTTGCATCAGGAGGTTCTTCTTCAAATGTTACATCTGAATGCCAGTGGGCGTTTGTATGATATTGCTCACCGTAATTTTCAATTTTTATTATTTCTGGATGTTCGTCTAAGCCTTTGAAAACTGGATGTTTTTGAGGAGGACCCCAAAGACTGGCTGCTAAAAAAAGATTTTTAGGTTCTAAATTTTGCTCTCTAAAAATTAAGACTAGGTTATCTAAAAAAGCTTCTTTAATTAATTTACGGTTTGATTCCGATAAATCACAAGATAAATCCACGTCTGTTATTTCAGCGCCTAAAGGTTGTAACTTTTTAATCCTCATCTATATTAGATTTTTGTAACAGTGATCCTTCCGAAATCTAAGCCTTTGCCTTCTAAGTACCCTGAGCCTGTTCTATCTAAAACCCTCTTAACAAGTTCTACCATTTTTGAGCTACCACCGCAGATTATCGTAAGAGGAATTTCTTCTTGATTTAAAAAAATAAAATTTTCAACCATTAAGTCAACCTCATGGTGCCTCACTCCATGTAGATCCAGCTTTTCCACTTATTCTATGAGACTTGGTTTCTAATAAGTCTGCCGTTCAAAGCCCCGGTTGATTCCCCATCTTTAAAAGCTATCTGTCCTGACACAATGGTGTATTCATAGCCGCTTGCTCTTTGTACTAGTCGTCTACCTCCTGCAGGCAAATCATGTAAAACCTCTGGTTCATGTAAAGTCAGATTTTCAAAGTCTATTACATTAATATCAGCTTTATAACCTTCTTTTAGAACTCCCCTATCGGTAATTCCTAACAGCCTAGAGGTTTCAAGCGTTTGCATACTTATTAGTTTCTCCAGTGGTATTTTTTTCCCTCTTTTCCTGTCCCTACCCCAATGTTGAATTAGAGTTGTTGGGAAGCTGGCATCACTTATCGCTCCGCAGTGTGCTCCTGCATCTCCTAAACCTGATATTGAATAAGGGTGATTAAGCATTCTTTCAACATAATCTAAGTTGCCTGGTAAATAGTTAAAAAGAGGATGGTAGATAAGCGCTTTTCCTTCCTTCTCTAACAAGCAATCATACGCAACTTCTTGTGGAGAAATATTTTGTTCTTTTGCTATCGCTTCAAAGGAAGCATCAGGTTCAGGTTCATAGTTTGCTGGTTCTCCTAATCTGAACATCTTGTTGAAAGACTGAGTTATTTCATCTACTAGAGGATTTCCAATAGAAACCGGATCTTCAGAAAGAAGTTTTTCTTTAAAAGCGGGATCTTTCATAGTGGCTACTTTCTCTTCTAAAGATTGCTTGGATAACTCGTAGAAAGATGGATAAAAGGTAAATGGATTTAAAGTAGCTGTAAGTCCCATATTTATGCCAGTTGCCCTAGGAGGAACTTGTCCGTACATATTAATACCTTCACCCTGTGCTTCTTCTATTCCATCTAAAAGTTGATGCCACCAATCTGGTCTCTGATCCATTTGCTCAACAGTAATAGATATGGGCCTACCTGAAGATTCAGACATCTCTTTAAAAATATTGAATTCGGTCTCAAAATCATAAAAATCAGAAATACCCTGAAGCACTCCGCTTTTTATTTCCCCCAGAGACTTTGCAATAGATACTAGTTCATTTTTATGTGCAGTAATACTAGGGGTAAGTGCCCCGCTAGAGTCTCTGTGCTTTTCTGTTCTGGAAGTACTAAAACCGAAAGCTCCTGCTTCTATAGCTTCTTTAACAATTTGACTCATTTGTTCAATTTCTTCTTGAGAAGCCTCTTCTCTATCAATTCCCCTTTGACCCATTACATACGCCCTTACAGCTCCATGAGGAATTTGAGTACCTACATCTATAGCTAGAGGTTTGTCTTCTAAAGTATCAAGGTATTCAGGAAAACTTTCCCATTGCCAGTTTATGCCTTCGTGTAGTGCAGTTCCTGGGATATCTTCTACTCCCTCCATCAGGCTAATTAGCCAATCTCTTTCTTCAGGCTTACAGGGAGAGAAACCTACCCCACAATTACCCATAACTACCGTGGTAACCCCGTGGTAAGTAGATGGTCTTAAGTAGGGATCCCAAGTTACCTGACCGTCGTAATGTGTGTGGATATCTACGAATCCTGGAGCGACAATTTTTCCTTTTGCATCAATGACTTCTTTAGAAGACTCTTCTAACTCACCAATAGCTGCAATTTTATTGCCCTTAATTGCTACATCAGCAAAAAAGGGTTTTTCGCCTGTTCCGTCGTAGATGGTTCCATTTTTAATAATTAAGTCGTACATAGCCTCTTATTCTACTTTAAATAAGATATTACGAGAATGTTAACTAAAGTAGGCTAAATTAGAGTTATTACCTATAATGCGAGGCCCTTTTTAATAACAAAAAAGACTGCAGGAGCCATTTATTATGTTTAAGAAGCCTTTGATACATTTCTTGTCATTGTTGTTATTGCTAACTTTTGCACAAATTTCTTTGTCGGAAGAGAACGATAAATCAGAAGAGAGTGAAAAAGAAGTTTCTGATGAGCAAAAGGAAGAAGAAAAAGAATACATAAAAGACAAAGTTGAAGACTTTGAATCCTCAGAAGGATTTATTCAGGTTTATCAAGACCCAGAAACCAGCTCATTGTATTTCAAAATAAAAGAGAGCCAGTTAAACAAAGAAATTATTTATTTTGCGCATGTTAAAGATGGTGTTGTGGCAGCTAGAAAAAATAGAGGAAGTTATTTAGACAACGGAATATTAAAATTTGAAAAGCACTTTGATACCCTCAGGCTTATTAGGGTAAACACCAATTTCTATTTTGATGAAGAATCAGCCTTATCAAAATCATCAGGTGCCAATATTTCAAATTCAGTAATAAAAGTATTCCCAATCAATTCAATGAACGAAGAAGAGGATGAGTTTTTAATAAACGTTTCATCCCTATTTGTTTCTGAGTCTTTAACTCCTATAAAACCAATCCCTTATCCTGATGGTCCTCCTCCTGATTTTGTCTGGGGTCAATTGAGTGCTGAAAAATCAAGAATTCTATCTTTTCATAATTATCCCCAAAACACAGATGTGGAAATTGAATATGTCTTCGAAAATCCACCTTCCTATGGTTATGAAGAAGAGGATGCAGCCGATCCTAGAAATATAAGTATTGCTTTAAGATACAGTTTGATTCAAATGCCTGAAAATGATTTTGAACCTCGTTTAGCAGATCAAAGAGTGGGTTATTTTACTGAAAGAATAACTGATCTAACGTCCGTAGACTTAACTCCTTATAACGATTTAATTAACAAGTGGGATTTACAGAAAAAAAATCCTGAAGAAGCTTTATCTGAACCCATAAAACCCATAACCTTTTGGTTAGAAAATTCAACTCCCAAAGAATTAATTCCTTATATAAAAGAAGGTGTTTTAGCCTGGAATGCTGCTTTTGAAAAAGCAGGTTTTAAAAATGCTGTGGCCGTAAAAGTGCAACCAGATGATGCAGACTGGGATGCTGGTGATATTAGATACAATGTCCTTAGATGGACTTCCTCGCCTAATCCGCCTTTTGGGGGCTATGGTCCAAGTTTTACCAACCCTAGAACAGGAGAAATTATAGGGGCTGATATCATGCTCGAGTGGGTTTACCTAACTAATAGAATCAATATAAATACTATTTTCCCTATCAACGAAGAAAATCTTTGCCATGCAGGTAGTCAAATGCAAGAAGGGAATATTTTGGCAAATATAGTTTCAATGGACCCAACCGGAAATACAGATCCAAAAATAGTAAAACAAAGCATTGTCCGTTTAACCTTACATGAAGTTGGTCACACCCTAGGGTTAAATCATAATTTTAAGGCCAGTCACTTACACGACCCCGTTAGTGTTCATGATCCATTAATTACCCAAAAATCTGGGGTAACTGCTTCAGTTATGGAATACCCTGCAGTGAACATAGCGCCATTAGGTGTAGATCAAGGTGATTACTACGATGTGGTTACAGGAGCATATGACAATTGGGCAATTGAATTTGGATATACGCCTAACTTAAGCGATCAAGAAAGAGATCAAATATTGTTTCGTTCTGATGAACCGGAACTAATTTTTGGTAATGACGCAGATGACATGAGAAGTCCAGGCAGAGGTATTGACCCAAGGGCAATGACTAACGATCTGACCAATGACCCAATAACCTACGCTGTACAGAGAATAGAATTGGTAAATCAAACCTTTAAAGAATTGCCAACTAAACTGGAAGCAAAGTCATGGGAAGAGTTTGTAAATGCTTATCAAACATTATTTAGGGAATCCGGTAGATCTTTACAAACAGTATCACGTTTCGTAGGTGGGGTTTACGTAAACAGATCGACTCCTGACCAAGATTCAGAGTTAAGACCTTTTGAACCAGTCTCAGAAGAGGTTCAAAAGAGAGCGATGCAAGTTTTAAATGATCATGCTTTCTCACCAAATGCTTTCCCTATTAATGAAGAGATTCTTACACTTATTCAAAAGGAAAGAAGAGGCTTTGATTTTCGTAGTGAACATGAAGACCCACAAGTTCATAGAAATATTTTAAGCATTCAAACTTCAGTCCTAGCTCATTTATTAAATGGATGGACTTTAGATCGTATGACTGATTCAAGCCTTTACGGCAATACTTACAGTGTAAATCAGATGCTTTCTGATTTAACGGATTCTATTTTTATAGAGGATGCTAATTCGTCAGTTAGTACAATCAGACAGAATCTTCAAACCTCATATTTGAGAAGATTGATAAAAATGGTTGATGACGATAGTGGTTACCAGATGACAAGTGCTGCAGCTTACTCATCTATAAGAAACATAGAAAAAATTGCTAAAAGACGTTCTCAAGATCCTGACACGCAGGCACACAGAGATTTTCTTTTATGGCTTATTGATTCTGCTTTAGACGACTAAGTAACTAAAGCTTACTCAAGAAAGAAAGAATTAACTGATTTACTTCTTCAGGTGCTTCTTGCTGTGTCCAATGACCTATTCCTTCTAATTCCTCAACAATTAACAAGTTGTCATAATTTGAACTTATTCTTTGTATTAGACTTTGTTCACTGGGAACGAAGAAATTAACAGGATCTAAAGTTCCTGTGATAAAAAAGGCGGGTTGAGAAATAGTTTTAGGTAAATCAGAAAGTTCATCCCAATCAATATTTTGCGCTCGGTACCGATTTAAAGGTCCTCTCATGCCACTAATTTCAAATTGACTGACAAAATAATCTATATCTTCCTGACTTAGCCATTCAGGTAACTCATCAAAATCTTCCATCCCTTCTAAAAATGTAGCATCCGGTCCTTTTTGGGGATTGAGACCACTTGCTCCCTTTTCTATAGATCTCGCCATCCCTCTTCCATCACTATTTGTATAGCAAAGCCTAAGAGCTCTTTGTAAATCCTTTTCAAACTCAGCTTCCGCTACTCCCTCTTTTTGAAAATAAAGTTGATAGAAAAAACGGTCTTTGTAAATTTCTTTCCACAGATCTAAAGTTGGCATGGGTCCTCTAGACATGTAAGGAACAGACATGGTGCCAGTAGCTGTTATCACTTCTGGATGAAGTGCAGCAGTATTTAAAGCAATCGGACCACCCCAATCATGGCCTATAGTGATCGCGTTTTCGTAACCCAAAGCTTTTACTATGCCTATTACATCAGCGACCATATTAAGTATGGTGTACTCTTTTATTGGGTGCGGTTTATCTGACTCACCGTAGCCTCTTACGTCATAAGCTACCGCTTTATAACCAGCTGCTGCGACCGCGGGTAGTTGATATCTATAACTGTACCAACTCTCAGGCCAGCCATGACAGAATACAACCAAGGGTCCCTCGCCCATAGACGCTAGTCTGATGTTGATACCATTAGACTCTACTACTTCAAATTTAACTTCTTCCATAATTCTTTCCTAACTGGGTTGGCAATTAAAAACTGGGATATTCCTTTCGGTTTTCTTTTGGTAATCATCGTAAGGTGGGTAAAAAGAACAAATTAAAGACCACAATTCGGCTTTTTTATCATCACTCACCTGTTCGGCAACTAAGTCTAATTTTTTACCTTCCAAGTAAACTAAAACTTCTGGATGCGCCTTGATATTCCAATACCACGATGGATGGGCAGGTGCGCCCCCCATTGACGCTACTAAGATTACCCCTTCTTCATAAGGAACAAGCATTAACGGGATATACCTAATTTTTCCAGATTTCGCTCCAGTAGTCTTAACCACACAAATGTCCATTCCCCGTAGCTTGCCCATTAACCTACCGCCAGTAATACGGAAGACAAAAGCCTGAACAGTCATATAAACCTTAAAATAAAGCATGCTCATGATTTCTCTAGTTTTTCCACCTTTAGTTGAAGCTTACCGTTTTCTCTGGAAAAGAACACTTCTAAATCTTCATGAAACCAAGTTCTTACCGGTTCAATTCCGTCAAGCTCCCTATGCGTACCATCACACAATGGATATTTCTCACTCTTCCCGCAATTACACCAAGAATAACGCTTTCCAGCTTCGACTTTAATTTTACCTTCAGAATTGTTACTCATAAGAAACCTGGAGCGGGTAACCGGAATCGAACCGGTATCATCAGCTTGGAAGGCTGAGGTAATAAGCCGTTATACGATACCCGCTTTAATCTGACTGAGAATTATACAGAATTAGTATTTGGATGTTGAAGTACAGGAATTAAACTGTTGTGTAAGTAATAAGAGCCCCAAAAATTAAAAAAGACCCTGCTATAGCCATAAAAATCTGAGATCCGATAGCGAACCACTTTAATCCTTTCTTTCCGTCCTTTTTTATAAAGAAAACAATCAGGCCAAGAATACCTCCAACAAAATAGATAAAAGGAGTTACCATAACTACAGATACAAAATGCCATCCAGATTGATAACTCTCTGGTCCATAATTTAATTGAATCTGGTTATATA
>LUQU01000054.1 GCA_001628005.1 SAR86 cluster bacterium REDSEA-S09_B4 | reverse complement strand
TTGCTTCAAGCCCACTTCAGGAACTTATGCCTGAAAATAGCTCAATGATTGCTACCCAGGTTGCCTCGCCGTTTCTATCGCCTTTAAAACTAACTTTCTATCTGTCTCTGATGATCTCCTTGCCTTATTTCTTTTCTGAAATGTGGAGATTTATTGCACCAGGTCTTTATAAAACTGAAAAGAGATTTGCTTTGGGATTAACGCTATCGAGTATTTTACTTTTTTACTTAGGAGTTTTATTCGCCTATTTTTTAGTTTTTCCCCTAGTTTTTGGTTTCTTTACCTCGGTCTCACCTGAAGGTGTAAAAGTCATGACTGATATCTCCAGTTATCTGGATTTTATTCTCACTATTTTCTTAGCTTTTGCGATTGCCTTCGAAATTCCTGTTTTAATTTTCTTACTTAATTGGACAGGGATTAGTTCTCCTGAAAGCTTGGCCAGAAAGAGACCCTACGTAATTGTTAGTTGTTTTATTCTGGGTATGCTTCTAACGCCACCTGATGTTATATCTCAAACTCTTTTGGCTATCCCGGCATGGTTTTTATTTGAGGTCGGCCTATTCTTGAGCCGTATCTTCATCAAAAACAGTTCTGAAACTGAAGAACAAGAAACTTATTAGGTTAAGACTAATTTTTTATCTCACCCTAAAGTTAGTTGTTGCCAATATAAGCGTTTATGTTCTAACGACTCATCCACAACTATTTGACTAAAATTATTCAAATCGTATACGGCTGATAATTCAAATGACGATCTGTTCAGTAGATCTAACCACTCAGAAAATGACCATGTTTTCATTCTTTTTTCATATTCAATTGCTTTTTTACCTGGTATTTCAAAGTGGGTTAAATGAGTTTCAAATCCATCAGTACAATCAGTACATGACCATGTAATAAGAACCTGTTGTCCTTCAAACTCAAACTCCCAACTTTCTTTCTCTATCTTTGCTGACTGACTGAGATCAAGCTGAATAAAGTAACTAGAGCCTGGGTAGAGATTACAAGATAGGGTAGAAAGATGTTTTTCCATAGCACCAGAAGAAGGAAGATATTTTAAGCTGTTGAGAGGGCAGACTGCTAAGTTACAAGGATTTTCTAAAGCAAAATCAGTTACATTCGACTTAATCCAAGTGCCTTGAAATCCTGCAGAAAGGTAATGCTCTTCAGCTATCGCCAACATCTGTTCGGATTTATCAATACCTACTGTTTGAAATCCCTTTGTTGCGAAAGCCCTAAGAAGACGACCAGTTCCACACATAGGTTCTAGAACTCTTCCTTTGTTTAATCCTGTGAGTTCGCAAATCGCTACTGCTTGATTTTCATCATTCCAGTTGAAGGCAGCATCATAAAGGCCCGAGTAATCTTTATACAGATCTACCAAAGTTCTTCTTATAATCAGTACTTTTAAACAAAAAGGTTACTGGGCCATCATTTATTAACTTTATTTCCATATCAGCACCAAAAATCCCTACTTCTAATTTATCATGTGTCTCTCTTAATTTATTGGATAGGTCATCAAAAAGTAGTTTCCCCAAATCTGGACTGGCAGCTTCCGAAAAACTTGGTCTGGTGCCTTTTCTGGTCTCTAAAGCAAGAGTAACCTCGGGAACTAGCAAAAGATCGCCCTTTATATCTAAAACACTATTCTCCATCCTGCCCTTTTCATCTGGGAAAATTCGATAATTTATCAATTTGTCTGCAATTATTTTGCAATCAGACGAAGTATCTCCTTTCTCAAATCCTACTAGTGCGAGAATGCCCCTATCAATGGATACAATCTTCTTTCTCTCTATATAGAGAGAAGAACTTAATACTCTTTGGGCTATTAGATTCAATTACTTAAATCGCAAAGAAAATTTATTTTTCCAAACTTTGGTCCCATTTACCCTGGGCTGCTTTTTTATTCATAAGCGCCCTGTGTGATAAAGCCGCTTGAGCTGCTTCAGCATTTTCCTTTTTACCAAGCCAAGTCTTAAGTGCCGGTTGTTGTAGCGCTCGACCATAAGAGAAACTTAGCTTCCAATCAAAACCACCAATTTTATTCATTGCATCAAGGTGGGCCGTTGCATCAATATCTGACTGACCACCTGATAAAAAAGTTATACCAGGTAGGTCTGAAGGGACATTTGCTATTAAACACTTTAAAGTTTTTTCTGCTACCTCTGCTACACCAGCTTTCTCCATAGCATCCTTTCCCGAAATTACCATACTTGGTTTTAAAAGAGTCCCCTTGATATTGACTCCGTGTTCTTCTAAATAGTTAAAGAGAGCGTTTAAAGTCTTAGAAGTTACTTCAAGACATTGATCAATAGAATGAGTGCCATCCATTAAGACTTCCGGTTCAACTATGGGAACCATCTTATTTTCTTGGACTATCTTTGCGTATTTAGCTAAAGCTTCCATATTTTGGTTAATGCAGTCTTCTGTGGGTATGCCTAGACCTATATTTATTACTGCTCTCCATTTGGCGAATTTAGCTCCTATTTTTTCATATTCACTGCATCGCTCATTCAGCCCATCCAAACCCTGAGTAACTGTTTCCTCTGGGGAAACATCCAATGGTTTTAAGCCCTTATCTACTTTTATACCAGGTAGAGCACCTTGTGCTGTAATGATGTTAACCAAGGGCGTTCCATCCTCAGCTTTTTGACGAAGAGTCTCATCAAACAAAATTACTCCTCCAATATTTCCTTTCATACCCTCAGACCGGAAAAGCATTTCTCTGTAATCTCTTCTATTGTCTTCAGTTGATTCAACCCCTATGGAATCAAATCTTTTACCACATGTGGGGTTGCTCTCATCTGCTGCTAGAATTCCCTTACCATCCTCTACTATATAAGCAGCAATTTCTTCTAAGCTCTCTAAAGCCATTTAATTCTCCCTTCTTTATAGAGTTTTATCCTAAGTCCCTTTTTTTTATGATTCAAGAGCTTTTTCTTCAAGAGCCAGTAGGGCGGGCAATGGTTTTCCTTCTAAATAATTTAAAAAAGCACCGCCGGCTGTAGACACATAATTAATTGAATCCAAAACCTTTGCTTGTGCGGCCGCAGCAATGGTATCTCCGCCACCTATTACAGAATAAGCTTCTGACTCAGAAATTAGCTCTGCTACCATCTTAGTTCCTAAAGAAAATTTATCCTCTTCAAAGAAACCCATCGGGCCATTCCAAATAATGGTTTTTGCCTCTTCAAAAGTCTTTTTGATTGAATCAATGTAAAGGGGTGATATATCAAATATACACTCTTCTTTTTTTAATGTTTCAACACTAACTTCTCTAGGTTCAGACTCCTTATTGGGAGCTACCACTACCTTATCAGGTAATAATACATTATCTTTTTCTATCAGGTTTCTAGCTTCAGCATAAAGTCTTAGCTCCACCCAGAATTGCTAGAATAGGCCTGTTAGCTTTTTCAATAGTTTCAAGGGCTTCTAGTTCTTCTCGAATTAAAAAACCTATACATGCATGATCAACGAAGCTTGTCACCCCAGTAGTAGAAGCATGTTCTCTGTGCGAAGCAGCAAAAGCATCAAAGACAAAAATATCGCAAAGGGATCCTAATTTTTTAGCTAAATTAGAATCATTGCCTTTTTCACCTTTGAAAAACCTAATATTCTCCACCACCATGATCTGCCCTTTAATGACCCCCAAAGAATCTAAATTGTCTGTTAAATAAATAGGTCTTTGTAATTTTTCCTCTAAATAACAAACTACAGGTTTTAAACTAAATTCCTCTTGTACCTTCCCTGTTTCTTCTGGTCTTCCGAGGTGACTTAATAAAATGACGTTCCCGCCTTCTTCTAGTATGTGTTTTATTGTTGGAAGAGAACGATCTATTCTTTCAGTGTTTACAATTGTTCCATGTCTCAAGGGAACATTCATGTCAGCTCTTAACAAAACCCTTTTACCTGACAGCTGGTATTCAGTTAGATCTTTAAGATGCATTTAGAGCAATGAGTCTATGACTTTTATAAGATTTTCTTTATCGAAACCATAATGTTTTTGAAGATCACTTCCTGGTGCAGATTCACCAAATTCATTCATGCCAACAACCTGTCCTTCTAAACCAACATATTTAATCCACCAA
>LUQU01000053.1 GCA_001628005.1 SAR86 cluster bacterium REDSEA-S09_B4 | reverse complement strand
CTGTGATTTTTTTAATAGAACAGCTTTATTAAGAGATACAAAAAATGGTGAGGACGCACGAATAGCTTTATCATTAAAAGCAGTTCAAATATTAAAAGAGCAAGTTATTTCGACTACGGGACATTTCTTTAATGTTGGAAGTGATGACAGATTTAAACATCACTGGAAAAAAGTTCTACTTGTAGCAGATGTAAAAGAGTTTCGTTTCCACGACATTAGAGCTTGTTATATTGTTCGGATGCTTCTTCCGCCTTACAATATGACAATACCGCAGTTAGCAGTTCAAACTCGTCATAAGACGTGGAAGGAACTACAAAGATATGCTCGATTAAAAGCGAGTGATGTTTTGAATATATATAAAAAAATTGGAAACTAATAACAGTCGCCGATCCTAGCGGATCGGCTCCTGTGGGGTACTTCTTTATTTCTTTTATAAATTTATTTACCTTGCCAACAGATATACCTAATTCATCAGCAATTTTCTTTTGAGTAGGGACTACTTTCTTCTGTAATATTACTTTTATTTTTTCTTTATATTCTTCGTCCTCTTGGTCTTTAATTGATTTACCAATACTCCAATTTCCTTGGAAATCATATTGAGCAACATAATCAGAAGTTTCGTCAGGCTTTAGTCCTCTTGCTTTATCAAAATGTATTTTCATTTTCATAAGACGACTACCTTGTTCCACTTCAGGAATGACCTGCATACAAACATTAGCCCAGTCAGATTTAGATGATGTTCCTCTCATACCAAGTTCTTTAGATTTACCAGTATGATCTACAACATTAGAAGAATAACCATGACCTCTTAAATCTCTTAACCATAGACCTATTGGACGCCAACTATCAGAATCATTTTCAATGTAATTAGACAATGAACGTAAATTATCTAAAAATAGAAATGGCTTCTTACCCGTTAGCAATTCCTGCTTCTGCAAATACTGCAAAATTAAATCCTGACCTGCTTTCTCTCTTATGTCAGGAATTTTCTGATCTTTTTGGAAATGCCAATTAATTATATGAAGAAAGTCTTTTGGTGGAATACCAAATGTTTCACGATAAGGATTATCCCTTTCAATAATGTCATAGGGATCCATCTCACCATCAACAAACAATACTGGATTTGCTATTGGGTGTTTGTAGTGCAAAAATGGCAACCCTCTAACCATAGCATTGGCAAGACCTAAACAATACTCGGTCTTACCCTTACCCTTCTCACCAAAAGTAAAATTGATGCTCCGCTCTTTATATAGTCTTTCTGTAATGAATTTCGGTTGCTTAATATCCAATCTTCTATATTCAGAAATATCATGACCAACCAATTCCTTTGGTGGAGCTTCTTCTAGTTCTGTATCGTGATAGTCTTTTTTTCTAACAGATGAGAGTATTGTTTTTTCTAATCTGTCGGGATGGTCTTTTGGAGCTTTGCCTAAAGGTGGATCATTAAATAATTGATTGTAGTCTTTTACTAATTGTTCCCAGTCCTCATAATGTTTTTTTGCAAAAACAGCATAAGCAAAAGTCCTTTCATTTCTATGTTGACCTTTGCCTTGATCTAACAACTTAAACTTACTCCAATCAGACTCATTAGTGACTCTATCAGACGCATAGAGCAGCCCTTCTGACATTGGCAGCTCTTTACCTTCAAGATTTAATAAGACTCGGCTATTACCGCCTTTGTAGGGAAGATTGATAAAATTTCCTTTATCATCAGAACCTAATTGTTCCTGCTTTGGAAATATCTCAATGTCACTCGGTTCGCCAAGTGCGTAAGCCATTTTTTTTAATATATGTCTTACATCTACCGCTTTATAAAACTTGTCTAAAAACAAGTAGCCATGAGCTCCACCGCCTTTAGATTTAAAAACCTTTAAAGGAAGATTTAGAAATTTAATTTTCTTCAATAAAAGATCGTAATTAAACTTATATCCTTCAGGTTTATTATGGTGGTCATCAAAGTCTATAACACCGAATTTAGCGAGTCCTGTGCGGGTTATAGGGACTATACCCATACTTATTCTGCCCTCTAGGTGATCGGTAAAATCTTTTAGAGTTGGAGCTCGGTATCTGTAGTCATACTCTTGAGTGGTATTACTAGAATCATGAACACCGAAACAATGATCTCCACCTGCAAATATTTTTTGAAATAGCTTTGCTATTTCGGCTTGTGCTTTATTTTGCATTAGTGCTCCGATCCCATGTACTTCTTATTAGTGTATTTCTTTTTATTTTTTATATATTCCAAGAAACCACCAATACGGAAGTTCAGCATCTCTATTTCTGCGTTTTGACGTTCAACAAGATTAGACAACAATGAGTTAGTCCTGATCAGGTTATAGATCATGATCGTGCTTGGCTTCGTTATATGATTGTCGAAGTTAGGTTTGGCTTTTCCAAATGTTGCTTTAGACATTAAAACCCTCCCTATCTAGGTGAGCATAAAATCGTGCTTCGCTAACCTTCTGTTCCCAACAACCTAGATTGTCACCAATCTCATACTGATGGTCATAGTCTTTCCAATTTTTAGAAAATAGAAATTTCTTATCTTTCCAAGTATGGCTATTTCCGCCAAACCACTCACTATGATCCCTTTGATAAGTGAGTATAGGCCATCTAAATCTAGTCCAACCATACCTTCCTAATCCACTGCCATATCGCCAACTGAAATTAAATAGGACAGGATAAATAACTGATTTGTAAGTTAATCGGATTTTGTCCCATAGTGTTATGTGTTTGGTATG
>LUQU01000052.1 GCA_001628005.1 SAR86 cluster bacterium REDSEA-S09_B4 | reverse complement strand
TGGGTATTTCATTCCCAAATGATAAGTTCCAGCCCCTCCCATACTATGACCCCATAAGAATATGTTTTTTTGATCTATCGTGTAATTTTCTTTTACCAGTTCTAAAACATTCATTACATCTTTTTCGCTATAAAGCCCTTCTTTTTCTAGAGACCTTTCATCCAGTCCTGTTGACCAGGCACCGTACCAACCATTTCTGGTATAACCGAGAGGAGTGACTACTATAAAATCCAATTCTTCAGCAAGGTCTAGTAAACCCTCGTAACCCATTAGCCAGTCATAAGTTCTGGTTAAGCCATGCAGAGAAACTACTAAAGATGTTTTCTTTCCTTCCTTATACTTAGAAGGTACGAATAAGGCATAAGGTAAAGTTTCTCCAGTTTCTTCAAAGACATAACTTAAATGCTGGACTCTTGGATCACTTATTGAACTTTCATCATCTAATTTAGTTCTAATAGGATCAAAAATTTTATCTTCAGCCACTAGATTCACATTTATTAAACATAAGGACAATAAAGTTAAGAATAGAAATCTCACTTCATCATTTCTTTCAGATTGGTACAAATCTCATCTAAAGTTTCTGGAACTTTAGGTATATAGCTCATATTGGCAAAACCATGTATAAAGCCGTCGTTTTCTTGGTGAAACACTTTTACTCCTGAAGAAATTAATTTATTGGCATATTCATCCCCTTCATCGCGCAGAGGATCAAATCCCGCCGTAGAAACTATTGCGGGGGGAAGGTTGGAGAGATCACTAGCTAGTAATGGTGAAACAAGTGGATCATGCATTTCTTCCACAGCATTTAAATAATGTTTTCTAAACCAGAACATCGCATCTTTGGTGAGAAAAAAACCATCTGCGCATTGGTCCATTGACTCTTTATTTAACTGCAAATCTGTTACGGGATAAAATAAAAGTTGAGCCTTAGGTAAACTTTTCTCTTCATTTCTTCTTTTTAAACATAGACTTGCAGTCAAGTTTCCACCCGCGCTATCTCCGCCCGCAGCAATTCTATCTTTATCAACACCCAAATCCTCTGAATTATTGATTACCCACTCAAACGCTTTCTCACAGTCTTCTAATGGAGCAGGAAATTTACTTTCTGGAGAAAGACGATAATCTACAGAAAAAACTTTAGCTTCAAGCTTACTGCACAAAAGACCAGTTAGTTCATGATGAGTTTCTATATCGCCGATAACCCATCCGCCGCCATGGAAATAAACTAAAGCAGCTGAATGGTTATTTGTGGAATCCGAATAATATTCTCGTACTGTAATAGTTGAGTCTTTTACTTCCACCTCATGGTCTTTCCATTTTACTGCAGAAGGGAATCCTGAGGAGATCCTGCTCTGTTCTAAATAACCTGCTCTAAATTGATCGGGTGTTATGGTTTCCCAGTCCGTAACCATGTTTTCGCTAAGTTTTAATAAAAACTGAAAGGGGGCATGAAGAGTTCTTTTCCCCATTTGGATTTGTTTCTTTCTAGAAAGTAGCACCAAGAGCCAATCAGGCAACCTCATTAAAAGTTTAATCATGTCTTTTCTCCTTTATAAACTATATCAAAAAAGACAGGTAACTCTTAAACAAGAGTTAGCTATCTTTTTTATAGAAACTTCGTACTTGCGTATTTTCTAAGCTATAGCCTGTTTTTACAGTCTCGCTGGAATCACACACAATATATCGAGCTATATTTTTACCATGAGCAGATAAGCTATCATAAATTTCTCTGGGCATGCTTATAGGCATAGGTTCTCTGTACCATGGAGCAAAGAATTCTACGTTAGGAATAGCTCTGACTTCATTTGATAAATTGGGAGTACCTCCGTGCCAGGCTCTTACATCTCTTATTAATACGCTGCCTGCAGGTGCCGGGCAAACTGTGCTTAGCTTCATCCACTCTGGTTCCTCGTGCACTTTAGGAATTTTATCTAAACTATTTTGTGTGCCTGGAATTTGACGAGTTGGTCCATTTATTTTTGTAAAGTCTACCATTAGAAAATTGCAGCAAACATAAGGACATGGTAAGTCTCTAACTGTTAACTTGCCTCGATCATCATGAAAAGAACCAAAAGTTCGTCTGTCGCCCATATCTGAATGAAGGTGTTGGTACTCAGTAGTTCCTGGCAGACAAAAATCACCTCCACCTCCTCTTGCTATATATTCAGATGAATCAAATATAGCATTGAGAATAGGGGTCACAGTGGGCAGGTCCAAGAGCATTGCCCATTCGGGGCGATGCATTATATGTCCAGTAATACTTGAAGAACCAAAAGAGTAACGATGTGAGCCGCGATTCCCAACCCTTCTTTTATCAAGAGCTAAGATTTCTCTTATGACTTCATTGCAACCCTTTTTTAGTTTTTTGAGTTCCTGTTTTTTGAGAGCGTTTTTTATAACAACAAAGCCATCACGATCAAAAATTTTTTTAGCTTCCTCAATTTCTTCCGGAGGAAGAATTTTTAAATCTTTAATCCCATTATTTTTTTTCAAATAATCCCTTTGATCCTCATAGTCTTCAAAGCTCGAGTCTTTCCAGCCCAACTCACTAAGAGGGTCGCTGAGGGCATTGGCGTCCTTTACTAATTTTTTCATTCTCACAATTGTTTTATATCTTGCATTAAAGAGATAAATTTGTAGAGAGATTTTTTGTGTCTTAACTTCTATTTTTTATTCGTTATACTTCAGTTAAGGGACCCATAGCTCAACTTGGTTAGAGTGCCTGTATGACATGCAGGAGGTTGAAAGTTCAAGTCTTTCTGGGTCCACCACTCTCCTTTGGTTTATTTTGATTTTAACAAGATTGATAATTCGTTTTTTGTATTGTTTTTAAGATTAATTAATGCCTTAATAAATGAAAGGAGTGAATATGAAAAAATTAATTTTAATTGTAAGTTTGTCTTGTTTCTCTGTTTTGTCTCTTAATGCAAGTACAGTTGCTGTTTTTGAGTGCAAGCTATTGGATGGTAAGAAATTAGACGAAGTAAAAGAAATGAATCAAAAATGGCTTAATGCTGTCAATGAGTTGTCTGGATCAAAAATTACTAGTCAAGTTCTACAACCGGTGGTTTCATCTGATATGGATGGCTTTATGTTTATTGATACTTATCCTGACACTGCGGTTTGGGGAAAAGTAAGAAATGAAATAAGTAACGGAGCAATCCAAGCTATTGATGATGAATTCGCTAACATCAGTAAGTGCAATTCCATAAGTTTATACGATTCAGAATTACAAGAATAAGGAGTAAAAAATGGCAGGAAAAATAGCAAAGTACGTAACTGTAGGTACAAATGATCTTAATAAGGCGAAAGAATTCTATGATAAATTGTTTGATGAGTTATCAGCTAGAAGCTTTGCTCCTAATGAGAGGAGCTTTTTTTATACCTTAAAGGACGATGATACCGTTTTTGCAATTTTCGTACCTTACGATGGCAAGCCGGCAACTGTGGGCAACGGTAATATGACTGGTATCACATTAGACTCAACAGAAGAGGTTGATGCTATGTACGCAAAGGCTATTGAGTTAGGTGCTTCAGACGAAGGCGAACCTGGACAACGCGTTCCTACTTTTTATGGCGCTTACGTTAGAGATCTAGATGGCAACAAACTAGTATTCTGTAAGATGGGTTAATCCGGCCTATTTTCTGGCAGTAACTAACCAAGTCGCACTAGGAAAAATAAGCCCTTTCTCAGAGTAGTAAGGGGAAAATGCCTCTATGCCTGAATTTATGATCTCAGCTATTTGATTTTCAGAAGATTCTTTTAACATTTGAGTCACTACCGGATTAATCGAAATATAATCTTTAACTGAGTCGGAAAGACTTCTTCCTGAGAACATATTAACTTCAGCTTCATGTCCTTCTATTCTTATATCTTGGAATTTACTTTCCTCAAGAATTGAAGACACATATTCTGATTCCATGAAAGCAAATGGGCCGGGACTTCTTGGTGGAGGGGAAGGTAAATCAAGGAATTTTTTAACCTCCTGTATAAATAAAGACTGCCATGGATTTACTGCCGGTGATTGCCAACATACAAAGGACAAATAACCTCCTGAAATTAAACTTTTATTTATGTTTTTAAATGCAGCGACCGAGTCTTCAAAAAACATGACACCGAATCTTGAAAAGGCAGTAGAATAAATCTGATCTCCTAGATCTTCTGTTTGTACATCAATACATTTAAAAGATGTATTGGTTATAGACATCTCAACCGCTGATTCTTTAGCCCTTTTTAGCATGGGTTCAGAAATATCTAATCCTGTGACATTTCCTGATGGCCCAATTCTTTTTGCTATGTTAAGCGTTGTGTGACCGCATCCACATCCAATGTCTAGGACATTTTCCTCTTCATTAAAATTAAGTTTGTTAAGGGCAGCTTCACCAAGAGGACTTAACATGGTGTCCATGGCATTTTGACGTTCAACCCAAATGTCTCCGCCTTTTCCTGACCAGAAATCCTTTTGATTTTTATTTACTTCAGACATTAGTTTTGCTCCTATTTAAGTTAGTATTAAAACAATAATTTTAAAAACTTTATAATAGTAACCCAATACAACTCTTTTAAAAAAATGGACTTAATAGGTAAATCTCTCTTAGATATTATTGGAAATACGCCAATGATAAAGCTTAATGCTTTCGATACTGGACCGTGTGAACTTTATGTCAAACTTGAAAATCATAATCCGGGCGGTTCAATCAAAGACAGAATCGGATTGTCCATAATAGAAGAAGCTGAAAAGTCTGGAGTTTTAAAACCAGGCGGAACCATCATAGAAGCTACTGCAGGAAACACTGGTATTGGTCTGGCTTTAGTTGCAGCTATAAAAGGGTACAAATTAATATTGGTTATTCCTGACAAGATGAGCAGGGAAAAAATTCTTCACTTGGAAGGCTTAGGAGCTGAAGTAAAAATAACTCGCTCAGATGTTGCTGAAGGACACCCAGAGTATTATCAGGATGTTGCAAGAAAACTTGCTTCGGAGATTGAAGGATCCTTTTTCGCAGATCAATTTTCAAATCCTGCTAATCCATTAGCACATAGAACTTCTACTGCGCCAGAGATCTGGGAGCAAATGGAAGGAAAATTAGATGCATTTGTAGCTGGAGTAGGGTCTGGTGGAACGGTAACTGGATTAGCTGAATTCTTTAAAGAAAAAAATTCTGATTTACAAATGATTGTTGCTGATCCTGAAGGATCCATAGTGGCAGATGCAGTTACTAAAGGAAACTACAAATACGATGGGGGATCATGGCTTGTTGAAGGGATTGGGGAAGACTTTATACCAACTAATTTAAATTTAGACTTAGTAGATGATGCTGTAACAGTTTCCGACAAGGAGGCCTTTGAAGTTCTTCAACAATTACTTAAAGAAGAAGGTATTTTAGCAGGGTCTTCTACCGGGACTTTAATCTGTGGGGCTATAAAATGGTGCCAGAAACAGGACTCTCCTAAGAAAGTTGTTACTTTTGTTTGTGATACAGGTAACAAATATTTATCTAAGGCCTTCAGTAAGTCCTGGTTAAAAGACAATGAATTAACCGAAGAAGAAGAACAAGGCAATTTAGCTGACCTGATTAGAAAAAGGGCTGATAAGGGTGAAATGATTAGTGTAAAACCTAAGGACACCTTAATGACTGCTTACAACAGAATGAGAGCTTCTGATGTATCTCAACTGCCGGTCTTAGAAAAAGAAAAGTTAGTGGGTATAGTTGATGAAGAAGATCTTTTACTAAATGTTTATAAAGATGAAGTTCTTTTTTCCAAGTCCATTGATTCCATTATGGTTAGAGATCTAGAAACCATTGATGTCAATTCTGATGAAAAGGAACTTTATAAGATCTTATCTGAAGGCAAAGTAGCAATATTATTTGACGCTAACATATTCCTTGGGTTTATTACTAAGGTCGATTTAATAAATAGGTATAAGAGCCTGTTTAAAGTGAGCTAAAAGTAATGAAAAGTAAAAAAAATACTCAAGGATTTGCAACAAAAGCTATCCACTCAGGTCAGGAACCTGACCCATCCACTGGAGCTATTATTGGACCCATTTACACCAGCTCAACCTATGTAC
>LUQU01000051.1 GCA_001628005.1 SAR86 cluster bacterium REDSEA-S09_B4 | reverse complement strand
ATTATTTTAGGGGAATGGGAAGCTAAGCAATCTGCTTCAATTTTCGTAACAGGTCACTTAACTCAGTCTGAAGATGGGAAAATTGCAAAGAAAGATGGTTCTCCAATTTGGTTAGGGGGAGAATTAGATAAGATGCATACACATAGATTAAGAAGTCTTCATGGATCTTTGTTGATAGGATCAAAAACCCTTAAGCATGATAACCCCCAATTAAATGTGAGGCACTGTGAAGGAAAAAATCCTGATCTAATAATTTTTAAAACTAATGATGAGGATTTCTTTGACAAAAAACTTTTTCAGTTAAAAAAAAGAAAAATTTTTCTTTTATGTAGAAATCAAAGAGAAATGAGTAAAAATTTCAAACTAAAGTCCATAATAAAGAATATAAAATTTGACTGTAATAAAACATTTATATCTCCCAAAGAAATCTTAACCAAGCTTGTTAAAAACAATATTCATTCTATATTTATAGAGGGTGGAGGAATAACTATCTCGCATTTTCTTGTTGCAAATTTGTTAGATCGTTTTCACTTACAAATCTCGGATAAAACTCTAGGTTCTGGAATTAATTCTTTTAATCTTCCAACTTCTTCAGATATTGAAAACATATCTGCTTTTATTAGGACTGACTACAAAATTGATGAACAAACTTTGTCTGATTATTCTAAAGTGATTCCTTGATCTGGATAAGTACACAAATAGTAAAATGTTTGAAATTGAAGTTCTACAACCACCAAGAAATAATCTTCAGTCTGGTGGCTATTTGTTTAATTATAAAATAACTCAAAACCTCAAAAAGAAATGCTCTTGTCGACTAGTTGAAATTGAAAATAAAGATCTTGTTAAATACTTATCAAAACGTGCTAAGAATAAATCTGTAATTATCTTAGATAGTATTTATCTTAAATATATAGATTATTCAGAAATTGAACCTTTATTGAAAGGTAGAAACCGTAGAATTATGCTTTTATTGCACTTATTACCTAGCGCTGACTTAAATAAAGAAAATTCAACTCTCACTTTAAAACGAATAATTCAATCTAGAGAACTAGATTGGATTAAGAAAAGCAACTTAGTAATTATAGTAACAGGTAAAAATTACAAAAAAGAGTTGGTTAAAAAAGGGGTTTGCCCTTCGAGGATAAAGGTTATCTACCCGGGCCAAGAAACCAAAATACTTAAGAATAAAGAAGTATCAAATAGAGTAAAGCATCCTGTAAGAGGTGTAACAGTTGGTTCTATATGTCCAAGAAAGAATCAAATTCTGCTTCTAGAAATACTAAGAAAAATTAAACCTGAGTTATATGAATGGACCTTTATAGGTAATATGGATATATCTCCTAAATACACCAAAAAATTAATTCATATTGTTAAAAAGGGTAAGATGAAAAATAGTATATTTTTTAAAGATCAGATTCATCACTCAAAAGTCATTGAGAACCTTCTTCAATCAGATTTATACGTGTCAACTTCAGTTCAAGAGTCCTACGGCATATCTGTAGCAGAAGCTTGTAGTGTAGGTCTACCAGTATTGTCTTTAAATACTGGAGACTTTTCTTATTGGGTACAAAATAATAAAAATGGTTATTTAATAGACCAAGAAAATACGAAAGAACTTGAAAATAAAATACTTGCTGTCCTTGCTGATTTAAATTTATTAAATCAATTGAAGATTTCTTCCATAAAGCTTAGCAAAGAAATATCTATTCCTACTTGGGAACAAAGTAGCTCAAAATTTGAGAAAATCTGTTGTTCTCTCTACTAATGATGAAAACTTATAGTTACTGGGTTATTGAAGCCAAAAAAGGAGAGATTCGAGAATCCAACCTCAAAGAAGAAAAAGATTACTCACTAGTAAAGACCTTGTTATCAGGAATAAGTACTGGAACGGAAAAACTCGTTGGTAAAAGAAATGTTCCAAGCTCAGCTTACAATTTTATGTCTGTTCCATACATGGAAGGTAACTTTGATCTTCCTATTAAGTATGGTTACAGCTTGGTTGGAGTACCTCTGAGTGGAAAATACAAAGGTTTAAGGACATTTATCATGCACCCACATCAAACTTTATTTTATGCATCTGACAGTGACTTATTAGTCTTACCAGATGAAATTTCTAATGAAGCAGCCATTTTGATCCCTTATTTAGAAACAGCTTTAAATGCTATATGGGATGCAAAACTTAGACAAAAGGAAAGTGTTGCTATTGTGGGTGGAGGGAATTTGGGCATCTTTGTAGGCTTTGTGCTTAAGTCTATGGATATAAAATTTTCACTTATTGAAAAAAGCTATAAACGCTACAGAAAAATATTGAATCTAAAATGGATAACTTCTACCTACAAGGAAAGTTCTGATCTAGGACAAACTTTTGACGTGATATTCAATACTTCAGGTTCGTCTGAAGGTCTTCAAAAATCTTTAGATATAGGAGGATTTGAGAGTAGAGTTATAGATTTAAGTTGGTATGGGTCAACCAATGTAAACTTGAATTTAGGTGAATCTTTTCACTGGAACAGAAAAAAAATTATTTCTTCCCAAGTTTCTCACGTAGCAGCTCCTAAGAGAATATCAGTTAGCAAAGACGAAAGACTGAAACAGGTCCTTGACCTATTGAGAGATCCTGTTTTAAATAAGTTTGGAAGGTGTGAAATAGAATTTAAAAACTTACCAGGATTTATGCATCAATTATATGCAAATAAAGACGTTGGATGGTCTCCTATAATTCATTATGAGAGAAATAGCTAATGTATAGTCTTTCAGTAAATGATTTTTTCATGGTCGCCCACAGTCTAAAAGGTAAAGAATTTGGTCAAGCTCAAAATCTTCATGGGGCCACCTTTGAAATTACAACTGAATATAAAGTTAAAAAGTTAAATAATTTAGGAATAGTGATAGATGTTGTAGTTGCAAGTGAAATTCTAAAAAAGGTAATAAAGCAGTTTAATTATAAGAATTTAGACGATTTAAAAGAATTTCAAAATTTAAACACATCTATGGAAGTACTCTGTGAGTATATTCACAAACAAATTTCAGGACTTTTACTGGGCAACTTTGAAGGCTCTCTAAAGGTCACAATTAAGGAAAATCCATTAGCCCAATGTTCCTTTGAAGATAAAATCTAAACTTTGCTTAGGTTTGTAACCTTGGTATCCAAATAACAGCAAAAAAGTTTATTAGATCTTTTAAAAATAAACTAACTTCAAACATATTTTAGGGATAGCTAAGGGATAGCAATTAATATGAGTCTATATCAAGGTATATAGATTTTATAGGCTTATATAACAACATATAATGTTGATATATAAAGGAATTTGGGATTAGATAACTTCTTTAAAAGGGAACTGCTCTACCAAACTGAGCTAACGGCCCATGAGCGGGCATTATACATACGTAATTAATCCAAAGTAGTGAGATTAATACCTATTTAGAAGCTTCTAAAGATTTATTTGCTAACTCTGCTGCTCCGGTATCTGGGTATTCAGAAATAACCCTTGAGAAGTAAGAGTTAGCTATCTGATCATTCATCAAGGCTCTCTCCAGTACGCCTAGTTTGAATAAACTATCAGCAACCCTTGGATGGTCAATAAATTTTTCAACTACTACTAAATAATGCTCTCTAGCATCTTCAAAAAGTTGTTGCACTAAATAAAGCTCTCCAGACCAAAAATATGCGTCAGCAGAATAGGCCCCTTCAGGATAAGAAATTATCAGCTCGCGAAAACTTTCTAAGGCTTCAGCGTATCTTGATGCCTCAAATAATTCCAAAGCACCTTTATATAAATCAATCTCTTCGGTCGAGTTGTATTGTTGCCCATTTGAGTATTCGGTAGCCAGATCCTCTTTTTCTTCTGACAGAAGATTATGCAACCTTTTATCTAAATCAAGATATCTTTGTTGCTGAAGTTCTTGATAGCGTTCTATCAGATAAGTATTTTCTTCAATCAGATTTCTAAGAGTTGCTATTTCCTGCTCTAAATCATTTATTTTTTGGTAGATTAATTCTAGGGACTCCTCTTCTTCAGAAAAAACCCCTAGCGGAAAAGCTAAAATAGTTAGAAAAAAGAAAAAAAGAGATCTTTTCAAATCGTTCTAAATTTACAATACTTTTACTACTGCTCTTCTGTTTTTAGACCAAGAAGATTCATTGGAACCATAAGCAACAGGCCTTTCTTCTCCATAACTAACTGTTGTGATACTACTAGAAGGAACCCCGTTGACTTGAAGTAATTCAGAAACTGCATTAGCTCTTCTTTCACCTAAAGCTAAATTATATTCCCTTGTACCTCTTTCATCGCAATGCCCTTCTATTCTTACCTTACTCGAATTAGATTTTATAGATTTCGCAAGATCTCGAATTTCTGATACAGCAGAAGCACTTAGATTATATCTATCGTAATCAAAGTATATTGTACCTCCTACTGGACTATCAGAATCTGAGTACCCAGGTTCTGCAACAGCAGAAACAGTTTCAACTTCCACAGCTCGATCCATTGAAATTGCAGCACATCCACTAAAAGAACATATTATGGCTGCCATGACTAAAAATTGATCAAATAAACTCATATTTAAGCTCCTTTTGTTAATTATACTTTTTTTTATTTAAAATAACCTCTTGGAATTAGACTACTTTTAAAGGAATTAGTTGCCTGTGGAAACCAACAAAGGGGACCAGCTTGGCTCTCTTACTCCCCCTGAATTAGTCGGTAAAATAAATCTTGTTTTTCCGTCTATTGATATTCCTGCAAGAATATCTTTTTCTTTATCTTTTGTGGCATAAATAATTACTTTTCCGTTGGGAGAAATAGTGGGAGATTCATCAAGGGTAGTATCCGTTAAAATTTGTAACTTACTCGTTCTAAGATTTTGAACGGCAATATGAAACAATCCATCTCTTCTATGCACAAATACAAAACTCTTTCCATCTGGAGTATATCGAGCTCTAGCGTTGTAGGTTCCTTCAAAAGTTTTTCTTCTAATCTTCTTATTGGAAACATTCATTTCATAAATTTGTGGGGAGCCACTTCTGTTTGAAGTAAAAATTATTTTTCTTCCATCTGGTGACCAATCTGGTTCCGTATCAATTCCAAAATGGTCTGTTAGCTGCTTCCACTTATCATTTTCTAAGTCATATCTAAAAATATCTGGATTGCCTTCTTTAGAAAGAACAGCTGCTAAATACTTATCTGAAGGAGACCAATTTGGAGAGCTATTAATGCCTCGCTCAAGTTTTAATCCTTTTCTTTTCCCTGTATAAATTTCTTGTATAAATATTCTTGAAGTACCTTCTTCAAATGAAACATAAGCCAAACGCTTTCCATCTGATGACCAGCTAGGTGACATTAAAGGCTCGCTAGAAGAGAAAATACTAGAATCATTTCTCCCATCTATATCGGCCACTCTCAGGAAGTATTTTTGTTCGGGTAGACTATTTTGGTTTATATATGATATTTTTGTAGAAGATATACCTGGTAAACCATTGATTTCATTATATATTCTATCACTTATAATATGAGCAAGAGCATTTAAATAAGAAGCAGATCCCACACTAATTGATCTTTTCATCAATCTTTCTCTAGTAACATTAAAAAGTGAGAAATTTACTACTATTTCTTGCGCACTTTCTCCTCTAGAGGCTGTTCCTAAAACTAGATAGTCAACATCTAAAAGTTTCCAGTCTCTGTAAAATATTTCTTGTTCAGATTTAGGCAAACTTAACATTTCTTTTGGGGACAAAGATACAAATTCACCAAATGACTCAAGATCAGAAGAAATAATTTGATGTAGGTATTCCCTTGGTGGATTTTCAAGATTCCAGGCTATCGGAACAATTGCTATCCGAATTGGATCTTTTATCCCTTTAGTAATTTCAATCCTCAGATCAGAGGATAAAAAAGAACTATAAATAATAAATAAAGATGTCAAAATCCTTAAGATCATAGGTCTAATTTTCGGGATTAAATACTAGAGTAAACTTTCTAAAATGGTTATCAAATAATTTTCTTCCCATATCTAAGCTTTCAAATTTAGAAACTTTCTGAACTGCATTTAAAGCAGAATTATCAAAAGCCTGGTTACCGCTGGACTTAGTTAGATTAACTTGAATAATTTCTCCAGTAGGTACAAGTGTTATAAGTATTTCTACCGTCATTCCTTTTTGTGCTGAACTTGGTTGTTTCCAATTCATTATTACTTGATCTCTGATAAGATTTGAAAAAAAAGAAATCTCTTCAACAGAACTCTTTGTCTCATTATTTATAATCTCTTTTAGCAATAAATCCTTTTCCACTTTTATATTTTCTAACTCAGCTCTTGTATCTGCTGCCTCTGGAATTGGAGAAGCTATTACTGGTTCTTCAAAAATCTGCTTTTTGACTGTCTTTTTATTAGCTATCTTTTTAAGTGCTTGTGGTTTTTCAAATACTAGGTAAGCAGGCATAGGCTCAATTTTATTTAGCGAATAAAGATTATCAATTTGAAAGAAATTAGCAAAAGATAAAACTAATCCCATATGCAGAACAAAAGAAACTAGAAAACCAGAAAAATAATTTTGCACAACCTAAGAGGTAGGTGGTTGAGTAATTAAACCTACATCTTCAGCTCCCGAAGCTTGAAGAACTGACATTAACTCCATTACTTTCTGATATTTGACTCCCCCATCTCCTCTTACTACCACTTGTAATGAAGGGTTTACTTTAAGAATTTTTTCTACTTGTATAGAAATCTCATCTAAACCAAGAGGAATATTCTTTGTAGCTTGGGTTTCAAGAAAAAATGTACCTTCAGGTTTTATAGAAATAATTAATGGATCATTTTTTTCTCGTGGAAGAGGTTCTGAAAGCGCCTCAGGAAGATTTACTAGAACGCCTTGAACCATTAAAGGAGCTGCTATCATAAAAACCACTAGCAGCACTAACTAAAGCAGGAATAGCTGCAAATAAACCTATGGCTGTAGCTATCAAGGCTTCTGAGATGCCAGGTGCTACTGTAGACAATGTAGCTTGATTTGTTTCTGCCAAACCCCGGAAGGAATTCATTATGCCCCAGACAGTTCCAAATAAACCGACATAAGGAGATGCTGAAGCTACAGTAGCTAAAAAAGGTAAGTGTTTTTCTAAGGCTGTCTGCTCCCTAGAAAGAGATATCCTCATAGCCCTTTCAGCTCCCTCTAAAACAGTTTCAGGTTCTAAATCCTGGCTTTTAATATTTTTGTATTCCTGATAACCAGATCTAAAAATGCGCTCAGCTCCAATAGAAATATGGTTCTCATCTTCTCCTTGATCAAAAACAGCCTCTAAACCTGCATCAGACCAGAACGAGTCTTCAAATTTAACCAGTTCCTCTTTAGATTTATTTAAAAATATCCATCTTTCAAAAATTACCATCCAAGAGAATATAGAAGCCAGTAAGAGCAAAAAGATGACCAGCTGAACTACTAAGCTCGCATTAATAAAAAGATCGATGATTGAATATGACATAATTTCTACAGTAATGATTTCATACCTTGATGTAACTTACTAGGGAGAGCTTTGGGCTTGAGGTCATTCAAAGCCAGACAGCCACACTTTACAATTCCTCCACACAATAAATCACCTTCCATGGAGAGAGCTTCTTGGTTGAAGTCAAAACTGACCTTTCCGGCTTTGATGATTTGAGTATGAATTTCAATTTGCTGGTCTAGGTTGGCAGGTTTTCTAAATTCAACAGAAACTTCTCTAACAACAAAAATTGCACCTTTTTCCATAAGCTCTTTCTGCTTATAACCTATTTCTCTAAGAAACTCCGTCCTAGCTCTCTCAAAAAATTTCAAATAGTTTGCGTAGTAGACCACCCCTTGCGCATCTGTATCTTCATAATAAATCTTAATGGGTAATATATGCATCTTTATAAATCATGGTTTTCTATATCTTCCTTATAAAGATTCTTTAGAAGAAAGATAAAATCTTCCCAAAGCAAATCTGCTGTATAAGGAGCATTAATATTTAATTCAGAATTAATAGCCCCAAGAGGAACTCTTACCTTTATAGGCCTCCTGTCAAACTTATACACTAGAGCTGGGATACCTTGTTCACTGGTAGCATCAAGTACTTGCTGCCACCACGCCTCCAGAGGCTCGGCACCAGAACCATATCTTTTACACTCTATGTACCATCTTCCTAGCATCAAATCTGGGAGGTGTTTCTCTCTAGTCTGTTCTAAAATCCTTCTGATATTATTTTTTAAACCAAGGTCCTCGGTCAATAGGTTGCCTATTTCTCTTTCAAATGAAGCGCCTTTATTTCTTGAATTTGTCATTACTAATTTAGATGTTCAATAATCTCCTCAGGAAAATCTGCATTTGAATGTACATTTTGAGTGTCATCTAGATCTTCTAGAGCTTCTAAAAGTTTATAAATTTTTAATGAAGTTTCCAGATCAGTTGAAACACTTAGTTCTGGTATTAAACTAATTTCTGATTCTGTTATCTCAATTTCTTCTTCTATCAATGCTTTTTTAATTGCTTCAAAGTTTTCAGGTGAGGTAGAGATAGTCAGCGAATTGTCTAAATTTTCTTCTATGTCTTCTGCTCCAGCTTCTATTGCAATTTCCATCACTTGTTCAAAATCTGAATTATTACTTATCTGTATTAATCCTTTTTTAATAAATAAGTAGGAGACTGAGCCATCAGTACCTAAGTTTCCACCTGCCTTAGTAAAAGCATGCCTAACCTCTGCAACAGTTCTATTATTATTATCTGTCATAGATTCAACAATAACTGCAACACCACCGGGACCATACCCTTCATAAGTAGTTTCTTCTAGGTCCTCCCCTTCAGCTGAACCAGATCCCCTTTTAATAGCTCTTTCAATGGTATCTTTTGGCATATTGGCCGTTAAAGCTTTATCAAGGGCAGTTCTTAATCTAGGGTTATCTTCTGGTGCAGGCCCTCCCAGCTTCGAAGCAACCGTCAATTCTCTTATTAAGCGCGAAAATATTTTTCCTCTTTTAGCATCTTGCCTACCTTTTCGATGCTTAATATTTGCCCATTTTGAATGCCCAGCCATAACTAGTCATCCTCATCGATAACAATCTTTAATTCCTCTAGTTGATCTAAAGAAGCTTGACCTGGTGCATCAGTTAACAAACATGAAGCTGTTTGAGTTTTAGGGAAAGCTATTACATCTCTTAAAGATTCAGAAGAGGTCAAAAGCATAATTAAACGATCATAACCTATAGCCAATCCAGCATGAGGTGGACATCCGTGTTGTAAAGCAGATAGTAAAAATCCAAACTTTTCTTCACCCTCTTGTTTGTCTATTCCCAATACTTGTAATACTGAGGACAACATTTCATGATCATGAATACGAACAGACCCGCCTCCTAGCTCTAGACCATTAAGAACAACGTCGTATGCATCAGATAAACAGTTAAGAGGATCTGTTCTAAGCTCCTCTTCTGTACATTTAGGAGATGTAAAAGGATGATGAAGTGGAGTAATTTCTCCACTTGCATTAAGTTCGAACATAGGAAAATCTGTTATCCAACAAGGAGCCCAGTCTTTATTTAATAAATTCAAGTCTTTTCCTAACTCAACTCTCAATGCAGCCAAAGAGTCATTAACTATTTTTTTCGGACCAGCTCCAAAAAAAATAATATCTCCTTTGATTGCTCCAACCTGTTTTAGCAATACTTTAACAATATCATCTTCTAAAAATTTGATAATAGGTGATTGCAAACCGTCTTTGCCTTTCTTTGGATCTTCTACTCTTATGTAAGCTAACCCTTTAGCACCAAAATTTGATACAAAGTCTGTGTAGTCATCTATCTGTTTCCTTGTTAATTCTTCCCCTCCGGGAACTCTCATACATGCAATTCTTGCATCTTGAGAATTTGCTGGTTCCTTAAAGACTTTAAATTCTGTATTTATAAACAGTTCTGAAACATCTTCTAAAATAAGGGGATTCCTTAAATCTGGTTTATCGGTACCAAATTTTGCTATTGCATCCGCATAAGTTATCTCTGGAAACTTACCTAACTTAACCCCTAAAACCTTTGAAAAAACTTCCTTCAATAATTCAGTAACTAAATCTTTAATATTTTGTGAAGTAACAAATGAGCACTCCAGGTCTATTTGAGTAAATTCAGGCTGTCTGTCTGCACGCAGATCTTCATCTCTAAAGCATCTAGCAAATTGATAATATCTTTGAAAACCTGAAGCCATTAAAGTCTGTTTAAATAGTTGAGGAGACTGAGGAAGCGCAAAGAATGAACCTGGATAAGTTCTGCTAGGTACTAAATAGTCTCTTGCTCCTTCTGGAGTTGCTTTTGTAAGTAATGGAGTTTCAATTTCAATAAATTCATTGGCATCAAGATAATCTCTAACGCACTTGGAAGTTTTTGATCTTATTCTAAGATTCTTCTGCATTTCTTCTCTTCTCAAATCTAAGAATCTGTACTTAAGTCTCGTCTCTTCCCCTACTGAAGCGTATTCATCTAGTTGGAAAGGTGTAGGTAACGAAGAATTTAAAATTTCTAATGAAGACCCTACTACCTCTATTTCTCCTGTATCCATCTCAGAATTGACTGTGCCATTAGGTCTTTCTCTCACCTTTCCTTCTACTGAAATTACATATTCATTTCTACAAGACTCTGCTAGAGAAAAACTATCCTTATCGTCTGGGTTGTAAACTACTTGCACTATCCCAGACTCATCTCTCAAATCGAAGAAAATAACTCCTCCATGATCTCTCCTTCTATGAATCCAACCGCAAAGTTTAACCACAGAACTAACTTCTTTTTTGGTTAAGGATCCACAGTTAATATTTTCTAAATTTTTCATTATTTAAATTTTAAGAGTTTTCTGATTTGACCTCTTTCTTTTTATTCTGTTCCTTCTTTTTTTTGCTTTCTTCCTTAGTTTTATCTTTGTTAGCTAGCTTATCATCATCATTTTTAGCTAAGTTCTTCTTTATTCCTGTCTTAAAATCAGTTTCATACCAACCTGTCCCTTTTAATCTAAAAGAAGGGGCAGTCGGTACCTGCTTAAGTTTAGGATTTTTTACCTTAAAGGCATCAAGTTCAGATATCTTCATCTGAATCTCTATCAACTTTCTTTTACCTTTTTCTTTAAAAACGTAAGTGGGATGAAAACTAGTAATTTACTCTTAGCAACTCAAAGAGAAAACCCTTCTGATGCTGAAACTATAAGTCATCAATTGATGATAAAAGCTGGATTAATAAGGAAAGTAGCCTCAGGGATATATAACTGGTTACCTCTTGGAATAAAGGTCCTGAGAAAAGTAGAAAATATAGTTAGACAGGAAATGAACGATTCAGGGGCTCAAGAAGTTTTGATGCCTATGGTCCAGCCAGGTGAACTGTGGAAAGAAACAGGAAGATGGCACCAATATGGCAGAGAATTACTAATTTTTGAGGATAGACATGATAGAGAGTTTTGTTTAGGTCCTACTCATGAAGAAGTAATTACTGACTTGTGTAGGAATGAGATTAGAAGTCATCGGCAACTGCCAATTACCTTTTATCAAATACAAACTAAATTTAGAGATGAGATTAGGCCCAGATTCGGAGTAATGAGGTCTAGAGAATTCATAATGAAAGATGCTTATTCATTTGATCTTTCTGAGGATGAGATGAATGATAGCTATCAGTCTATGAGAGAAGCTTATATAAAGATTTTTGATTCTCTTGGTTTAGATTACAGAATAGTAAAAGCAGATAGTGGTGCCATAGGAGGATCTGATTCAGAAGAATTTCATGTATTAGCGAACTCGGGAGAAGACCTGTTAGCATTTAGTGATAAGAGTAATTATGCAATAAACGCTGAATTACTAATTGAATCTATGTCTGACCAAAATCCAGAAAGCTTAGAAGGACAAGACAGTCCAGATGGGAAAGGCAAATTAAAACTAAAAAGAGGTATTGAGGTAGGTCATATCTTTAAATTGGGAAATAAATACTCTGAAAGCATGAAACTGAGTATACAGACAGATAAAGGAAATATACATCCTGAAATGGGTTGTTATGGAATAGGTATATCAAGAATAGTTGCTGCCGCTATTGAGCAAAACCATGATGCAAAAGGAATAATCTGGCCTAAAGAGATAAGCCCTTACAGAACTGCTTTAATTGAGATTAATCCTAAAAGTGATACTAAGCTAAAAACCCAATGCAGCGAAATATACAACTCACTTAAAGAAAACGGTCATGAAGTTCTTTGGGATGATAGAGATCAAAGTCCTGGTGTGAAATTTTCGGACATGGAGCTAATAGGAATTCCTCAAATGGTTATCATTGGAGAAAAGTCTTTTAAAGAAGGTAAGGTTGAACTCAAAAAAAGAGGTGAAGATAAAATAACCTTACTCAACCTAGACGAAGTTATAAATAAAACTCTTTAACTAAATTTAAAAATTATTACTCTTTGTCAGTTAGAGTTTCTAGTATCTGTTTTTCTATTTTTTCAGCTATCTTAGGGTTCTCTTCCAGAAATAGAACTGCGTTAGCCTTACCTTGTCCTATCTTCTCACCCTCTAAGCTATACCATGCTCCTGATTTCTCCACGATACCCAAATCAGACCCTCTGTCTAAAAGCTCTCCTAGTCTGTTTATCCCTTTATTGTAGATAATCTGAAACTCAGCTTGTTTAAAAGGAGGAGAAACTTTATTTTTTACAACCTTAACTCTAGTTTCATTACCTACGGCCTCATCTCCTTCTTTAACCGTACCTATCCTTCTAATATCCAATCTAACTGAAGAATAAAATTTAAGAGCATTGCCTCCAGAAGTAGTCTCTGGACTCCCAAACATTACTCCTATTTTGTGTCTAATCTGATTGATAAAAATGACTAAAGTATTAGATCTTTTTACATTACCCGTAATCTTTCTTAACGCTTGTGACATTAACCTAGCTTGAAGTCCAACATGGGTGTCTCCCATTTCTCCTTCTATCTCGGCCTTTGGGACTAATGCGGCAACGGAGTCAATTACCAAAACATCTATTCCACCGGAATGGACCATTATGTCAGCTACTTCTAAAGCTTGCTCTCCTGTGTCAGGCTGAGAAATAAGCAATTCTTCAACATTCACGCCTAATTTCCCAGCGTATATAGGATCCAGAGCATGTTCTGCATCAATAAAGGCTGCTGTACCGCCAAGCTTTTGACATTGAGCAATAACCTCTAAGGTTAAAGTTGTTTTTCCAGAAGATTCAGGACCGTATATTTCTACAACCCTTCCCCTTGGTAAACCACCGATTCCTAGCGCTAAGTCTAGTCCAAGTGATCCAGTTGGTACGGCTGGTATCTTTTCTTGCTTCTTATCCCCCATACGCATAACAGTACCCGCTCCAAATTGTCGTTCAATTTGACCGAGTGCTGCTTCTAGCTGCTTGTTTTTATCTGCTTCTTTGATATTCGTTACCTTCTTTTGCGCCATGTCTAACTCCTACAGGGTTTACATGGCGATTATACATAATACTGTATAAATAAACAGTACTATTCAATTCTTTTTTACAAGCTCAATTGTACCCATTAAAGCTCTTTCAACCGAGGAATATCTGACTTCATTCCTACCCCCAGAGAAATATTCTGTGGAGGTTATTACATCTTGACCCTCGATCTTCCAAGCAAAACATACTGTGCCAACTGGTTTTGTATCTGTTCCTCCTGCAGGACCAGCAATTCCACTTATCGCAACACCAACATTAGCACCGGATTTGTCTAAAGCACCGGAGACCATTTGTTCCACAATTTCTTCGCTGACAGCACCAAAACTATCTAGGTCTTCTGAAGAAACTCCCAAAATTTGAGTTTTTGCTTCATAGGAATAAGTCACAAAAGAAGATCCAAACCACTCAGAGCTTCCAGGGATAGAAGTCAGTGCATGCCCTACCCAACCACCTGTACAAGACTCTGCACAGGTAAAAGAATAATCTTTTAATGTGAGTAGTTCTCCTAGTTCTGAACTTATTCTTTCTAGCTTTTCTTGATTCAAAATAGGTCCCTCTATACGGATAAAACGCAATTAGACCAGAATTCAGATTATTGTCCAGATAGTAGTTCGTTACATAAGTTGATAGAATCCGCCTTCCATAATGCCATGGCTTTTATAGTTGTAGAATCCTGTATCAAATGCAAACTCACTGACTGCGTTGAAGTCTGTCCTGTTGACTGTTTTTATGAAGGGCCAAACATGCTAGTCATAAACCCTGATGAATGCATTGATTGCGCTTTATGTGAACCAGAATGTCCGGTAGATGCTATCTACTCAGAGGATGAGGTCCCAGAAGATCAAATCCCATTTATTGAGTTAAATGCAGAACTTTGTATGGAATGGCCAAATATTACTGAAGAAAAAGATCCTCCTGAAGATGCTGATGATTGGAGAGAAGTAAAAAATAAAATCAAGTATCTTGAAAAATAGAAGATAATTTTTGTAAAAGCAAAATAAACAAAATACCAATAATTAACCCTAAGAAAGCTTCGATATACCCTACTTGATAGTTTGGTAAAAAAATCTTCCATTCACCAGATTTCCACAGCAAAGGAATACTCAATAGCACTAAGGAGTAGAAAAATCCTAAAAGATGCTCTGGATAATCTTCGTAAGCTCTTTTGACTAGTCTAATAAACAGCAATAACCCTATAAGGCATCCAGAAAATAAACTTGAGAGAATCATCAAATTAAATTCTTTAAGGGAAAGAATAACTAATTCGTAGATTCCTAATAGTAATAATATGAAGCTTCCAGAAATCCCGGGAAGAATAAAAGCACAAACTGCCACAAAACCACCTAAAAAAATGTAGATTAGACTCACTTCTACAAATTCAGCTGGTTGAAAATTCCAAGCCAAAGCTATTACTAAACAAGCTAGAAAAAACCCTAAGAAAAACCTCTTATCAATCACCTCTGGTTTTAAAGGTTTATAAAATAAGGAAGTTAAGAGAAGTCCAGAGAAAAAGGATTTAAGGAAGAAAGGAAAGTTATGAAAAAAGAAAATAATTACTGAAGAAAGTGTTAAAACACTCACTGCCATTCCTAAAACCAAGAAAAAAAGGAAATTAAGATCGGCTTGATTCCAAGATTGCTTGAAACTCCTACTAAAAGCCCCTTTCAAAAAAGCTAAATTTATATTTGAAATAGCCTCTATTAATCTCTTATATATGCCTAAAATAAGGGCAATTGTTCCACCCGAAACACCTGGGATTAGTTCAGCAAACCCCATAATCATTCCTTTTAAGAAAATTGATAGATAAGATTTCATAGAAAATGCCAAGTAAATTTATTCAACTTTACCTCCTAAGAAAGGAACAAAAAGGACTTGTTCAACAACCTCAGTCTCGTACTTATTTTTACTTAATCTTTTAATTAATGACAGGTCTTGTACTTCTCCCCCTCCTATAGGTGCAACCAACCTTCCTCCAATAGACAATTTATCTAAAAAATAAGTAGGCACCTCCAAAGGTGCAGCTGCAAATAAAATGGCATCATAATTCTCTTTAGCTTCTATGAGATCTGACCCATCATCGAAGAGAAGCTTTACATTTCTTACTTTAAGTTTCTTTAAATTCTTAGCTGCCTTATCGTGCAAAGCTTTTATTCTCTCAATTGTTAGTACCGATTTGGAAAAACGAGACAGTATGGCTGCCTGGTATCCACAACCTGTTCCTACCTCTAATGCTTTGTCTATTGGTTGAGACTCTAACTTCTTATCTTCTATTAGGATTTCCGTCATTCTGGCAACTATATATGGTTGCGAAATTGTTTGCTGATATCCAATCGGTAAGGCCAGATCTTCATAAGCCCTCGAAGCTAGAGCTTCATCTAAAAATAAATGTCTTGGGGTATCCCTCATCGCCTCCAAGACTCTAATATCTTTAATGCCTTTTTCTGTTAGCCTTTCCAACAATCTCTGTCTGGTTCTTAATGAGGTCATACCAAGACCTTGAACCTTACTTCTTTCAAGCATGTTTAGTTAAAAGAGTTTATCCATTCTTTTAAAGACTGATCATAATCGTTTATTAAAAATCTAGGCCCAATTGGACTAATAGAAACTTCACCCCTACTTAAGGTTGCGATATCTGAGTTCTCTTCGTTTTCAGGTATGTTGTTTCTATGAGTTATCCAAAATTTATCTTTACCAGAATTTGAAGTCTCTTTACGGGGTGGGTTCCTTTTACCCCAAGTACCAGGATAAGTGAGATTAATTTCATTAATCTCTTCATAGTTAAGGTTAGGAACATTAACATTTAATGTTATCTGAGAATCTATTCTTATTTCAGGCAATCTTTCAACAATATCTAGTGCAATCCTCGCAGCGGTCAAAAAATTGGGTTGAGATTTTCCTTCTGAGCTAGGTTGAATAAATGCTGCTGCTGATATTGCAATTGATGGAATAGAAAATTCTCTTGCCTCCATGGCAGCTCCAACAGTACCTGAATAAAGCAGATCTTCTGCCATATTTGCCCCAAAATTTATACCGCTCAATAAGACATCTGGTTTAAATGGACAAAGTTGATGTAACCCTAAGTGCACACAATCAACAGGAGTGCCGTTGATAGCAATAAAATTTTCTTTAATTTGATTAGGAATAAGCGGTTTTTTTGTTGTTATAGATGAACCGGCTCCACTCTTTTCTTCTTCTGGAGCAATAACAAAAACTTCATGTTGTTTAACTAAAAGGCTATGAAGTACATTTATACCTTCCGCATGGATGCCGTCATCATTACACAGCATTATTTTCATAAGAAATATTTAATCCTTTTTTTCAATAAGAGAAATAGCTTGGCAAGCTACTCCTTTTTTTTCTCCTTCAAAACCTAATCCATCAGTTGTGGTTGCCTTACAACTAACAGAACTCTTCGTAACTCTTAAGTTCTTAGAAAGGGAGTCAATTATTTGATCAGTTTTCTGATGAATTTTTGGAGTTTCAGCTATTAAAGTAATATCAATATTGATAACTTTATAGTTCTTTGAATCCAGCAAGTCTATAACTTGAGTTAAAAGGACAGTGCTAGATATGTCTTTATTTTCCGGATCTTTAGATGGAAATAAACTACCAATATCACCTAATGCAGCGGCACCTAAAAGAGAATCTATTAGAGCATGAATGATTACATCCCCGTCAGAGTGTGCTTCTATTGAATATTCGCATTCGATGAAGATGCCCCCAAGATACATTCCTTTTCCTGGTATCAGTTTATGGGCATCATAACCAATTCCAACTCTCACATTAGCTCTCCAATCTTCCTTGCGATGAGAGAATCGATTTGATTAAACCTAAGTCTTCAGGAAAGGTTAACTTTATATTATCTTCAAAACCTTTAACCATTTTTAACTTTCCACCATTAGCTTCTACTAAACTAGCCTCATCAGTAAATTCTTTTTCTATATTTTTTTCTAGAGCATTCTTTTGTAGTACTTCTTTTCTAAATATTTGAGGTGTAAAAGCCCTCCATAATTTATTCCTATCAAGAGTGTTTAATATAAGAGAGCCTTCAGCTGATACTTTCTTAATAGTATCTGAACAAGGTATACCCAATACAACCCCATCAACTTCGTCGTCTATTGAATCTAGTAATTGTTGAACATCAGAACTTCTTAAACAAGGTCTAGCAGCATCATGTATAAGAATATAATCGTAAGACAAATCAGATTGTTGCCAGAATTTGACCCCCTTCGCTACAGAATCAATTCTACTTGTTCCTCCTTCAGCTAGAAATATTTTGGGGTTATCTGTTATTTGTAAAACTTTATGGTATTGATCCTCATTCGGAACCAATACACACACTCCAAGACACTCAGAAAAATCTAGAAGAGGCTTGATACTTAACTCAAGAACAGTTCGGTCATCTAATTTTAGAAATTGTTTGGGTATTTCTCCGGAGTATCTACTACTGTCTCCAGCAGCTGGTATTATGGCTACAAAGTTCTTCATTGATCTTCTTTATTTATTTTAAGATCAATTCCTTCTTCTTTACTCTGTACTGTTTGAAATTTATAAAAAGTCTCGCCAGGTTTTATTAGACCTAATTCAGATCTAGCCAACCCTTCAATCGCATTTCTCTCAGATCTTAGTTGGTTCTTTTCTTCTTCTAAAAGTAGATTACTTTCCTCTAATTCTATTGTTAGTTGCTTCTTCTCATTTAATTCTTTCTTTAAATTCTTTAAGTTAGAGTAACTGTAATCTCCAGTCCAAATATTAACCTGGACTACTATCAATAAAACTGAAAGAAGCAATACCAAAGGAAAAAAGATATAGTTATCTTTTTTTAAACTTTTAAGATTAGATAGCTTCATTATCTTTTATAAATGGAATTTTAAATTTCTGTTCTAGAATTAATAATCGATTGTACTTAGAGACTCTGTCAGTCCTACTAGGAGCTCCTGTCTTAATCTGTCCAGCTGCTAAACCTATAGCGAGATCGGATATAGAAGTATCTTCCGTTTCACCCGAACGATGAGATATAACAGCTTTATACCCGTTTTCTTGAGA
>LUQU01000050.1 GCA_001628005.1 SAR86 cluster bacterium REDSEA-S09_B4 | reverse complement strand
AAAGAAAGCAGCAGATGAAAAATCTCCTGGTATATTAATATTAGTTGCATCCATAGATTTAGGAGGGAGAACACGGATCTCTTTTAAACCTTTTGCTTCTTCAATGGAGACATCTACACCAAATTTCTTAAACAAAAGCTCAGTATGATCTCGAGTCTGTATCTTTTCTTTTATAACAACAGGGCCATCTGCATAGAGACCTGCAAACATAAGACATGATTTAACCTGTGCACTTGCTATAGGTAACTCATATGAGAAAGCCTTCAACTTCCCAGAAGGATTTATTTCCAAAGGTGGGCAACCTCCTTTGTCACTTGATATATTTGCACCCATAGCTGTAAGAGGCGTAACTATTCTTTTCATTGGTCTAGAAGATAAAGAAGCATCTCCCTTTAAGGTGCTTGGAAAACTTTGTCCACATAACAAACCACTCATTAAACGCATTGATGTTCCCGAGTTACCTAAGTAAATATCTGAGGTTGGCTTTTTTAAGCCATGTATTCCAACCCCATGCACAACTATTTCGTTGTCATGTTCATCAATATTAACCCCCATTTTAGAGAATGCATCGAGTGTTGCTAAACAATCCTCACCTTTTAAGAAACCCCTTATTGTGCTGTCACCTTCAGCAAGAGATGCGCACATAATTGAACGGTGAGAAATAGATTTATCACCAGGTATTAAAATCTCACCTTTTAGTGCTTTTGCAGGCTTAACTATTAGGTCCATTTTTAAGAATCCTTTTTTAGTCTTTTATCTCTCACTTCCTTTACAAATCTTAGATACTCAAGAATAGATTCCTCTTCTTCTGATTCTACTAACTTAGACATTTGATTTAAGGAAGACTTAAATCCTTTAATTGCTTCTAAGACTGCTTCCTTGTTAGAAACAGCAACATCCTTCCACATCAAAGGATCGCTTGAAGCGATTCTTGTATAACTCTCTAAACTACCTCCTGAATATTTAAATACATCATCACCCAATTCTTTTTCTAGATAATGCATTAAAGCAAAGGCAATAATATGAGGTAAGTGGCTGGTTCTTGAAAACACTTTGTCGTGCTCTTCAGGATCTAAGAATGTAACTTTTGAGCCAAGTAGTTCCCAAAAATTCTTAACTCTATCTAATTTCTTATTATCTTTATCTCCATTTACAGCTGATAAAACAACAAGTTTATCTTTAAAAAGTAGAGAATTATAATTAGCTAATCCACTCTTTTCGGACCCAGCTATGGGATGAGACATAACAAATTTTTCCCCAACTTTGGTATTCGATTCTAAAAACTCAAGCAGCTTAGATTTTGAGCTAAAAGTATCAGTAAAAATGACTTTTTCATCATTGAAAGAGTCTTCAATCAATTTAAAAGCCCTTTCAATACTTAAACTTGGTACAGAAAAAACAATTAAACTATCCTCTTCTATTTTTTTCAGTTGATTATCAATGTTATTGATTAGACCTATATTATTGGCTTTCTTCGTTACTTCTTCATCTAAATCTAAGCCATAAACTTCAAGAGGAATATTTAATTCTTTTATGGTTTTGAGGATAGACCCTCCAATTAAACCTAACCCAACTACTAGAATATTTTTAAAAGAAAGTTCCATGTCAGGACTCGTTTAACAAGGTTAAACTCTCCATAAATATAGAGTTCTCTTCAGGCAGACCTATGGTAATCCTAAGATGATGCGGCATTTTGTAGATATCCATAGATCTAGCTATAACCCCTTTTGGAAGAAGGCTTTTAAAAACTTCAGTAGAATTATCTTTGCAATTAAAAGACACAAAATTAGCAAATGATTCTATATAGTCATACCCATGAGAAATAAAGTACTTATAAAGCCTTTCCTTTTCATCTTTATTGATTCTGAGACATTTTTCTAAGTGCTCATCATCTTTTAGAGCAGACTCTGCAGCAGCCAAGGCCAATGAATTAACATTGAATGGTTGCCTTACTCTATTTAAATAATCTGCTATATTGCTTGAAGATACAGAGTAACCCACCCTTAATCCTGCCAAGCCATATGCCTTTGAGAAAGTTCTCGAAATTACTAAGTTAGGAAAATCTTCTACTAAACTAAAGGAGACATCCTCTGATTCATAATTTGAATAGTCGAAATAAGCTTGATCTAACAAAACTATTACTTGGCTTGGAACCTTCTCCAGAAATCTAATCATCTCATTCTTTTCTATAAAAGTGCCTGTTGGATTATTAGGATTTGCGATAAAAACAATCTTTGTTTCTTTATTAATTGCTTCCAACATTGCCTGAAGGTCATGACCCCAATCTTTAGCTTCAACTTCTATACCCTCTGCCCCCAAAGCTTGAACAATAAGTGGGTAAACAGCAAAAGCATATTTTGAATATATTGCGTTATCTTTCGGGCTTAAAAAACATCTAGCTACAAACTCAATAATGTCGTTAGACCCGTTGCCTAAAGTTAGAACTGACATATCGACTGAATGTTTTGAACTAAGTGCTTCCTTCAATCGAAATCCATTACCGTCGGGGTAACGATGAATTCCAGAAATTACTTCTTCTAAAGCTGTTAAAACTTTAGGACTAGGACCTAGAGGACTTTCATTACTTGCTAACTTTACGGCATTTTTTATTCCATATTCTCTTTCTAAATCTTCAATCGGCTTCCCAGGTTCATAAGGAGTGAGACTCTTAATACTAGAATTAATTAAATCCTTAATTTCTAAATCCATTTTTTATTTCACAGAATTTGGGTAAGAACCTAATAGTTTTATTTCAGAATTAGTTGTAGATAGTTCATCTAACAAGCTCTTTACTTTTTTATCGTTCTTATGCCCCTCAAAATCAAAAAAGAAAGAATAATGCCATTTATCTATTTTTGAAGGTCTGTAAGTTATGTGAGTAAGATTCAAACCATTTTCTTGTATAGGTTTCAATAAATTATATAAAGCACCTGACTCATTCTTGGTAGTGACCAAAAGAGAAGTTTTATCTTCTCCTGTACTTTCAACTTCTTGCGATCCAACAACTATAAAACGAGTTGTATTGTCAGAATAATCTTCTATATTGTTTTTTAATATCTCTAGTCCATATTTTTCTGAAGCCAAGGACCCTGCTATAGCGAGTATTCCAGAATTTTCTTTAGCATTCTTGGCTGCTTGAGCATTACTGGATACAGAAACTCTTTTCACATCTGGACAATGAGAATCCAACCAATTTTTACACTGTGCTAGAGTTTGTTCATGAGCGTGTATTTCAAATCCTTTCGTGGGGAAAGCTTGGTTTGATCCCATCAAACTGTGATGAATTAACATTTCCACTTCACCACAAATTTTTAAATTGAAATCTGCTAGACAATCTAAAGTCTGATTAATGGGACCTTCTGTAGAGTTTTCTATTGGGACTATTCCGTAATCACTAGTGCCATCAGTTACTGCTTTGAAGACATCTTTTATTGTTTCTGTAGCGGATTTATTAACTGAACTACCAAAATTTTTCTTTACTGCAGAATCTGAGTAAGTCCCTTCGGGTCCCAAAAAAGCTACATCTAATTCATCTTCTTGAGCTCTACAGCTAGAAATTATTTCTTTAAAAATATTGGATATTTGTTCTTCGTTTAAAGGTCCAGGGTTATTCTTTTTTAAATTTCTTAGAATAGTAGCTTCCCTTTCGGGCTTGTAAATAACTTTATCTTCTTTGGCTTCACCTGCTTCTATAGCTAGAGAAGATCTTTGATTTATTAATTTCAGAAGTTCTGCATCTAACTCATTAATCTTTTCTCTAATTCTTTTTAGTTCTTTCTTGTTTAACATAAAAACTATAGATTCTCTTTTTCAAAGAGTTTCATAAACTCTATAAGATCGTCTACTCCTTCTTCCGGCATGGCATTGTAAATGCTAGCTCTCATACCTCCTACTGATCTATGGCCTTTTAAAGCTAAAAAGCCATTATTAGATGAGTCTGTTAAAAATTTGCTGTTTAATTCTTCTTTTTCCAGTAAAAAAGGTATGTTCATAATAGATCTAGAAGATTCTTCAATTTTATTTGAATAAAAATCAGATTTATCTATGAATTCATATAATTTCTTTGCTTTTCTTTCATTTACTTGGCCAATTGCCTTCACTCCGCCCTTGCCTTTAAGCCATTTAAAAACTTTACCTGCCACATACCATGAAAATGTTGGTGGAGTGTTATACATTGAAGAACTTTCATCCAACTTAAAATAATTCATAGGTGACGGAGTAATTTCTTGTGCAGAACCTAGTAATTCTTTATCGACTATGACAAAACCCAGTCCTGCAGGACCAATATTTTTTTGGGCTCCACCGTAGAGTAACCCAAAAGATTCTATGTCTACATATTCAGAAAGAATACTTGAAGAAAAATCTGCAACGATTGGGATGTCTTCTTTATCAACTTTACGTATAGCAATTCCTCCGATAGTTTCGTTTGGAGTAATGTGAATATAATCCTGTTTATCCGATAACTCCCAAGTTGATTGAGGAGGAAAAAAAGAAAAATTATCTTCTTCTGAACTAGCGGCTATTTTTACATTAGTATATTTTTTAGCTTCTTGAATCGAAAGACGAGCCCAATGACCTGAATTTACATAGCTTACTTCTCCAGTAGGACTAGATAGATTTAATGGAACTGCTGAATTTTGTAAAGTAGCCCCGCCGTGAGTAAATAAAACTGCGTAAGTACTTGGAATAGTTAGTAAATCACGAAAATCTTGCTCTGCTTCAACAGCAATTTCATTGTACTCATCAGTTCTGTGACTGATTTCCAATACTGAAAGGCCCCTACCTTTCCAATCTAGTAATTCTTCTTTGACTTCCTCTAAGACACTTGTTGGAAGAGTTGCAGGACCGGCACCAAAGTTATATTTTCTATTGTTACGCATTATCTATAAATTCTTCACTTATAGGCGCTAAACTTACTAACTTTTCTCCTTCTTTTAATCTAATAACAGTCACTCCTTGAGTGTTTCTTCCAATGACATTTATCTCAGAAACTTGAGTTCTAACTAACATCCCTTTATTGGTTATTAACATAACTTGATCTTCGTCAGAAACTTGAGCTGCCCCAATTAGTTGGCCATTTCGTTCTGAGGTTTGCATAGCTATAACTCCTTTTGCTCCTCTTTTTGTCTTCCTAAAATCACTTGATACAGATCTCTTCCCATATCCATTTTCACTTACAGTAAATATTGCAGCTTCTTTTTCCGGAATTATTAAAGAAATAACTTCCTGATCTTTATCAAGTTTAATGCCTCTTACTCCCTGAGCGCTTCTGCCCATAGATCTTACTTCTGATTCTGAAAAATGAGCAGCCTTTCCAGCATTGGAAACCAACATAACAAACTTTTTACCATTGGTTACCGTACTTCCAACCAACTCATCATCGGCAACAAGAGTAATAGCCCTCTTCCCGCCTTTTCTTTGATTAGAAAATTCGGTTAAAGGAGTTTTTTTGACGGTACCTGATTTAGTGGCCATTAAAACAAAATTCCCGTCCTTATAATTATCCACGGGTACCATACTTGTAATGCGTTCACCTTTGTTAAGTTGAATCAAATTAACTAAAGGACGTCCTTTAGCTGACCTACCGGCAGAGGGAATATCATAGACTTTTAACCAATATACTTGTCCAAGATTTGAGAAACACAAAAGCGTTGTATGAGTATTTGCTACTAATAACTGTTCAACGAAATCCTCTTCTTTTACTGAAGCGGCAGTTTTTCCTGTACCCCCTCTTCTTTGTGACCTGTATTCATCTAAAGGTTGTGTTTTTGCATAACCTTCATGAGAAATGGTTACTACTCTATCTTCAGGAGTAATTAGATCTTCGGTATTAAGATCTCCAACAGAATCTTGAATCTCTGTTTTTCTTTCGTCTTTGTATTGAGTTTGAATCTCTTTTAATTCTTCACAAACAACTTCAACTAACCTTGTATTATCAGATAATATTTCTATCAATGAAGTAATTAAATCTACAATCTCCTCATATTCCTTTATTAATCTGTCTTGCTCTAATCCAGTCAGTCTCTGGAGCCTCATATCTAAGATTGCTTGAGCTTGGTTTTTAGATAATTGGTAACTTCTTCCTTTCAAGCCAACACTCTTATCAAGATCATCTGGGCGACATGCTTCCGCTCCAGCCTTTTTTAACATTTTCGTAACTTTCCCAGCTTTCCATTTCTTTTTAAGAAGTTTGCTTTTGGCTTCAGCCCCATCTTTAGATTTTTTTATCAGATTGATCATGGCATCTATGTTTGATAACGCAACGGTTAAGCCTTCTAAGATATGACCCCTTTCCCTTGCTCTTCTCAATTCATAGATGGTTCTTTTTGAAACAACCTCTTTTCTAAAATCAAAAAATATGCCTAAAATATCTTTTAAATTAAGAAGCTTAGGCTCAGTACCTACCAGAGCAACGTTATTGATGCCAAAAACAGTTTGCATCTGAGTTTGTTTGAACAAATTGTTTAAAATAACATCAGCAATGGCTCCCGATCTTAGCTCAATAACTATTCTCACAGGATTATCTTTATCGGATTCATCTCTTATTTCTTTAATTCCTTCTATCTTTTTATCTCTCATTAAGTGAGCAATATTTTCAACAAGTCTAGCCTTGTTGACCATATAAGGTATCTCAGAAACTACTATCTGTGGCTTACCTTCTTCCTCTCCTTCGATTACAGTCTTAGCCCTTAATTTAACTTTCCCTTTTCCTGTCTCGTAAGCATTACGAATTCCAGATTTTCCATTGATTATTCCTCCTGTAGGAAAGTCTGGTCCTGGAATGAGATTTATAAGTTCGTCCAATGAAATTTCAGGATTGTTGATAAAAGCAAGGCAAGCAGAAATGGACTCATACAGATTGTGTGGTGCCATGTTCGTAGCCATTCCCACTGCTATTCCTGAAGAGCCATTTATAAGTAAATTAGGAATCCGCGTTGGCAAAACATCAGGCATAGTTTCCTGGCCGTCATAATTCTCAATAAATTTAACGGTTTCTTTATCTAGGTCTTCTAAAAGTTCGTGGGCAATTTTTGACATTCTTGCTTCCGTATACCTTGCCGCCGCTGGAGGGTCACCGTCCATAGAACCAAAGTTACCTTGCTTATCAACGAGCATATATCTCAAACTCCACCATTGCCCCATTCTTACTATTGTCTCGTAAGCGGCTGTATCTCCATGAGGATGATATTTTCCAGTAACATCACCAACTATTCTCATGGATTTCTTTGGTGGTTTATTCCAATCATTATTCATCACATGCATGGCGTATAAAATTCTTCTATGAACGGGTTTTAGCCCGTCCCTGGCATCGGGTAAAGCCCTGCCAACAATTACGTGCATTGCATAATTTAGATAGGATTCTTTGAGTTCTTCCTCTAGATTAATTGGAACAATTTCTTTTGCTGCTATTTCACCCATGTTTCCCCATTTTTTTTACGAAAATATCTATAAAAAATAGTGCTAAAAGGCCTATAAATAAAGATTTTCTTGGTATTAAAAGAAGTGTCAACTTAGACCAGAATTTTAGCATGTTTTACAGCTAAAATGGGCTCAAAATTGGCTATTTTTTTAGTGTTTAGCCTTTGAATTCGGCCACTAAATTTGAGACAGATTCTTTAGCGTCTCCAAACAACATTCTGGTATTAGATTTAAAGAATAAAGGGTTTTGTATTCCTGCAAATCCTGACGCCATTGATCTTTTCAAAACGAAAACTGTTTTGGCTCTATCTGTTTCAATAATTGGCATTCCATAAATCGGACTCCCTTCATTCTCTTTTGCATCGGGATTAACCACATCGTTGGCACCAATAACCATACAAACATCTACAGTTTCCATTATTGGATTTACATCTTCCGGTTCAACCAAAACATCATAAGAAACATTTGCTTCAGCCAGAAGAACATTCATATGACCTGGCATACGACCTGCAACAGGATGAATGGCATATTTAACTTCTGCTCCATTATCTTCTAAAAGTTCACCCAACTCCCTAACTGAATGTTGAGCTTGAGCAACAGCCATGCCGTAGCCTGGAACAATTAGAACAGATGATGCTGCTTCCAGAATGAGATATGCGTCGGCAGTGTTAACTGGTCTTACCTCTCCTTGATCTGCTGTTTCTCCGGTTGCAGTGTCTGTTACTGCTCCAAATCCACTAAATAAGACATTTGCTAACGATCGGTTCATAGCCTTACACATAATATTTGTAAGAATTAGTCCACTGGCACCTACCAGTGCTCCTGATACAATCAGAACATTGTTTAAAATAACAAATCCAGCCGCACAAGCTGCTAACCCTGAAAAACTATTCAGAAGAGCTATAACCACTGGCATATCAGCTCCCCCTATAGGAATTACAAACAGTATCCCTAAGGTAAATGCGAGCAAACAAATTATTCCAAGTATTTGAAATTGATTTTCAGTAAAAAGGCCTTGAAAGAAGATCATTTCCAAGCCAGATAGCAATATAAAGCCAAGTAAAAGAGCATTAACAAATTGTTGTCCTTTGTATAGAAAAGGCTTACCGCTAATAGTTTCAGAGAGTTTTCCCCAAGCGATTAAACTTCCTGAAAAAGTAACTCCACCAATTAGAACAGTTAGATAGATGGCTATTAAAAGAGCGGAGTTAGGATCAAATCCTACCAAATATTCAGATGAGCCAACTAACAGACTGGCTATACCTCCAAAACCATTAAAAAGGGCCACCATCTCTGGCATTGCGGTCATCTTTACTCTAGTGGCAGCAAAAAATCCTATTAGTGACCCTATACAAACTCCAATTAAGATAAAAGAAAAATCAATTATGCTTTGATCCAATAAAGTAACTACCACTGCCAAAAACATTCCAGAAGCAGAAACTAAATTTCCTCTCCTAGCTGTTTCTGGAGAACCTAACATCTTCAAGCCAAAGATAAATAACATGGCTGCCAGAATGTAAATTAAATTTACAACTATCTCAGAGTTAAACTGTTCAAAGAGAATCATTCTGCTTTTTTCTTTTTAAACATAGACAACATTCGGTTGGTTACTAGATAGCCTCCCACCACATTAATGGTTGCAAAAGTTACGGCTGCAGTTCCTAACAAGACTGTCAATGGTTGTGACACAAAACCTGAACCTGATGCTAGCAAGGCGCCAACTAAGGTTATTCCTGAAATTGCATTTGCACCTGACATCAAAGGGGTGTGAAGTGTTGAAGGTACCTTTGAAATCAGTTCGAAACCCAGAAAAATACTTAGAACTAATACAAAAAATAATAAGGTTAATTGTGTTTCCATAAATTAAATCCTGTCCTTAACCATGTTGTTAACTATATCGCCTTCGTGAGTTACTACGCACCCAGATAAAATTTCGTCTGTTATATCAAAGTCAAATTTTTTATTTTCTGAATCCCAATATTCTTCTATGAGATTAAATAAGTTATTTCCATAAACCAGTGATGCATCAAAAGCAACCTCACCTGGTAGGTTAGACAGCCCTACAATGGTTACTCCATTTTGGATAACAGTCTCTTCAGCTAATGAACCCTCCACATTACCTCCAGTACTAACAGCCATATCAACAATGACACTACCTGGTTTCATAACTTCTATCATTTCTTTTGTAACTATTCTAGGCGCAGGTCGTCCAAAAACCTGGGCGGTGGTAATCACTACATCTGATTGAGAACAAATCTTTTTCATACCCTCTTGTTGCATTTTTATTTGCTCCTTAGAGAGTTCTTTAGCATAACCTTGTTCCGTTTCCTCTGTTTCTCCTATGTCAATTTGAACAAATCTTGCACCAAGTGACCTGACCTGCTCTTCAACTACAGGTCTAGTGTCAAAGGCTTCAACTCTGGCACCTAATCTTTTTGCAGTAGCAATGGCTTGTAAACCTGCGACCCCAACCCCTATAACAAAAATCTTACTTGGTGAAATAGTCCCTGCCGCAGTCATCATCATTGGGAAAGATTTTCCCAGGCATCTCGAAGCTTCAATGACTGCTGCATACCCACCTAAATTAGCTTGAGAACTTAAGGCATCCATTTTTTGGGCTCTGGTTATTCGGGGGATTAATTCCATGCTGATGGCACTGATATTAGAATTTGCAAATTCATTTACTAATTCGATCTCATTAAAAGGATCTAAAAAACTAATATGTATTGAATTCTTTTTGAGAAAAGAAATTTCTTCTTTTTCTGGTTTATTTATCCTGCAAGTTACATCCGATGAGGATAAAGAAGAATTTCTATCGTTGCTTATGGAAGCACCAGAGGAAGCATATAAATCATCGGAAACATGAACTGTTTTGCCTAGGGAGGCCTCAACTTCTACACTAATTCCTAACTCAACTAGCTTTTTTACTGTCTCTGGAAGGATGCTAACTCTGCTCTCAGACTCCTTTTCTTTAGGAAAAAATATTTGCACTTTTATGAACTGTTATTTAATGTTGGGAGCCCTTTTTAATTTAACACAATATAAAGAAAGTCGCCTTACTCTTTTATGACGATAAAGCAAAATATAGATTCCGAAGAAATTCAAAAATTTGATGAAATAGCCAATGACTGGTGGGATGAAGAAGGTGATTTTAAACCGCTGCATCAAATTAACCCTTTAAGAGTTAATTTTATTAAAGAAAGAATTAATTTAAGAGGAAAAAAAGTTCTTGATGTCGGCTGCGGAGGAGGTATTTTGTCAGAATCCTTAGCCAGTTTAGGGGCTGAAGTAACTGCTATAGATGCTTCTGAAAAGACGATAAATATTGCAAAAGCTCACGCAAAAAAGGTTAAAAGCCCAGTTACATATTTACATACTACAACTGAAGATATGTTAAGCAATAAATTAAATCAGAAGTTTGATGTCATTACCTGCCTTGAAATGCTTGAACATGTCCCAGACCCCTCACAAACCATTAATGAATTTTCATCTTTACTGTCTCCAAAAGGAAATCTCTTCATATCAACAATTAATAGAAACCCTCGTTCTTATTTATTTGCCGTCATAGGGGCCGAATATATTCTCAACCTTTTACCAAGAGGAACTCATGACTACTCTAAATTTATAAAACCTTCTGAAATTTCTAGGTGGATCAGGTCATCCAATTTAGTACTTAAAGAAACCATAGGTCTTAGCTATAACCCAATTTCAGACACTTATTGGTTAGGAAAAGATGTGGGAGTAAATTACATGATGTATATCAAAAAAGAAGATGAACTCGATTGATTTCATTGCTTTTGATTTGGATGGTACCTTATTAGATACAGCAAAGGATTTCTTTATAGCAGTAAATGAACTTAGGTCCAATTACCAATTAGAACCATGTGAATTTAATGAAGTAAGAAGCAGAGTTTCTGAAGGTGCAATTAGTTTAGCAAGATATGCTCTTAATCTAGATTCTGATGACAAAAATAAAATTGAAGTTCGTAGACAGGAGCTTTTAAAGATTTATGATTCTTGCTGTCTTAATGAAACAACTCCCTTTGAAGGAATAACTGAATTATTAAAACAAATAAATAAGGCTGGTTTGAAATGGGGAATAGTGACCAACAAACCAAAAGACTTTGCAAATAAAATAGTTAATCATTTTTTTGCTTCCCTTGAACCTTCATGCTTAATTTGCCCGGAACATGTAGGTGAAAGAAAACCTAGCCCAAAAGGATTATTGAAATCGTGCCAGCTTGTGGGGTCAGAACCAAGCACTTCCATATACATCGGAGATCACTCCATAGACATTGAAGCTGGCAAGAGAGCTAACATAAGAACAGTAGCTGCTGCATATGGTTACATACCTATAGGGCAAAGCTGCTCAGATTGGAATGCAGACTTCATTGCAGAAACCCCCATCCAAATCAAGGATTTTATACCTAACTTATAATGATTAAAGCCTCTACTTACAAAGCTCCAGATAAATTACTAGAAGACAAGGTTATCTTAATAAGCGGGGGAGGATCCGGTATTGGAAGAGAGGCAGGTCTTACTTTTTCTTCTTTTGGAGCAGAGACTATTTTATTAGGCAAAGACCCTTCAAACTTAGAAGAGACATATGGTCTTTATGAAAAAAACAGTCTTAAAAAACCAATTTTGCAAGTCATAGATCTAGAAACAGCTCAAGAAGATGACTTTAAAAAAATTTCCAATGAGGTGCTTAAAGAATTTGGTAAATTGGATGGTCTTCTTAACAATGCAGGCATTTTAGGTACTAAGACTTCAATCCTGAATTATGATTTAGAAGAATGGAGACGTGTATCAAAAGTTAATTTTGAGTCAGCTCTCCTACTAACAAGATCTTTGTTCCCGGTGTTGGAAATACCAGATAATTCTTCAATTGTATTTACCTCTTCAGGAGTTGGAAAAAAGGGACGAGCCTATTGGGGAGCTTATGCTATTTCTAAATTTGCTACTGAGGGGTTGGTTCAAATTCTTAGTGAAGAGCTTGAAAAAACATCTGGTATTAGAGTGAATGCCATAAACCCAGGACCAGTAGAAACTAAGATGAGAGCTCAAGCTTATCCAGCTGAAGACCCAAAAACTTTAAAAAGTCCAAAAGAAGTAATGAATGCATATCTTTTCCTAATGGGAATAGATAGCTTAAACATTACAGGGAAGTCAATTGAGGCCCAATAGATTTAATCTCCTTCTCTGCCAACTCTTTATAATTTCCTTGTTTAAGATTTGCTGGAAGGAATAATCCACCAATTCTGACTCGTTTTAATCTCGAAACAGCAAAGCCCTGGCTTTCCCACATCCTCCTGACTTCCCTTGTCCTGCCCTCCATAATAACCATAGCAAACCATTGGTTAGATTTTCCTTTTCTACCCGGCTGTATGTCAGAAAAACTGGCTTTGCCGTCTTCCAAATTTACCCCTTCCAAAAGTCTTCTAATATGATCTGGTTCTACCTGTCCTCGAATTCTAGCAACATATTCTCTCTCAATTTTAGATGATGGATGCATTAATTTATTCGCCAGTTCTCCGTTATTGGTAAACAACATTAAGCCTGAAGTATTAATATCCAGTCTACCTACAGATATCCATTTTCCTTTGCTTATTTTAGGTAGGGCAAGAAACACTGAAGGCCGCCCTTCAGGGTCTTTTGTAGAAGAAATTTCCCCTACTTTCTTGTTATACATTAAAACTCTTAAAGGATTAGTGCCCTCTGAAATCTCAACAGCCTTGCCATCAATTTCTATTAAGTCACGACGAGAAATAGACATTCCCAAAATGGCTTCTTGTCCATTTACTTTAATTCTGCCCTCTCTTATAAGGTTTTCAGCCTGTCTTCGAGAAACAATTCCTTCGTTAGCCAGGATTTTTTGAATCCTCTCTTTCATAGGAATTTACTTTCTGTTTTTTAATGAGGAGCTTGTAATTCTGATTGCGATTCTGTTTGTTCTTTTTCTTCTTCAAGAGGAAGTTCCATATCTAAAGAAGCCACATCAGGTAAGTCAGGAAGATCCGGCAATTCCCTAAGATGCTGAAGATCAAAATAATCTAAGAACTCTTTAGTAGTAGCGTACAAAGATGGACGTCCTGGAACATCTCTCTGACCCACAATTTTGATCCAACCCCTTTCTAAAATTCCTCTGATTAACTGAGTTCCTACAGACACACCTCTTATTTCCTCGATTTCTCCACGAGTGATGGGTTGCCTGTAGGCTATAAGGGCTAAAGTCTCAAGAGTAGCTTTTGTATATTTTTGTGGCTTTTCTTCCCAAAGTTTAGCTATATATTCTGACAAGGACTGTTTAACTTGCATCCTGTAACCGGAAGAGACTCTCTTTAACTCCACACCTCTATTAGTACATAGCTCTTCAATCTCATTTAGTGTTTCTTTAATATCTTCTTTATCTGGAGTTTGATCCTTAGGGAAAAGTCTCTGAATCTCTTTTATAGTAAGAGGCCTAGAGGCAGACAAAAGGGCGGCTTCTATGATTTGTATCAACTTATTTTCCATTAGTGCACCTCCTCAATTCCTTTAATGTGTATTGGTCCAAACTCTTCTGATTGAACAATTTCAATTAATGAGTCTTTCAATAATTCTAAAACAGCTAGGAAGGTAACGACAACTCCCATCCTGCCTTCTTTAGTCTTAAACAAGGTAGAAAATTCTATGAAAGTCTCATTCCTCATTCTTTCAAGAATCTCTGTCATTCTCTCCCTTGTCGAGAGTTGTTCAAAATTAATAAGATGCGCTTTTGATTGATCTACACGACGCATTACTTCTGCTAAAGCAAAGCTCAGTTCTTCCATTGGTAAGTCGACTATTGGAGTAATAGCTTCAAATTCAGGCAGTTTTGCACCTGCCAAAAAGAAATCTCTATTAAGCCTAGGTAGTGAATCTATCTTTGATGCAGCCTCCTTAAATCTTTGATATTCCTGTAATCTTCTCATTAATTCTGCTCTAGGGTCTTCCTCTTCTTCATTGTCAGAAGGTCTGGGCAATAGCATCCTAGACTTTAATTCAGCCAAATATGCTGCCATAACAAGATAATCCCCTGCCAACTCAATCTGAAATGCCTCCATGAGATCAATGTAAGAGACATATTGTTCTGTTATTTTTGCTACATCAATATCTAAAATATCAAGATTTTGCTTTCTTATGAGATATAACAAAAGATCTAAAGGACCAGCAAAAGTATCTAGAAAAATCTTTAATGAATTTGGGGGAACATAAAGGTCTTCTGGCAAAGAAGTCACTTCCTTACCTTGTACGGTAGCTAATACTATCTCCTCTTGACGAGGTACTTTGCTTTCAGACATTTGCCAATACCCTTGTATTGGAGCGTCATTATAGCCTAGGAGCCCTATTTACCAATAAAAATGAGGTTATTGAAAATATTTGTTTGTAATGGGGTAACGTCTGTCTTTTCCAAAACCTCTGGCAGTAATCCTCACTCCTGGAGGAGCCTGTCTCCTTTTGTATTCACTTTTATCAATTAACTTGACTACCTTTTTTACTGTCTTTTTCTCAAATCCTTTCTCTACTATATCGACTAGGCTTAAATCTTTTTCGACATAAAGCTCTATAATTTCATCGAGTATTTTGTAATCCGGTAAGCTGTCAGAATCCTTTTGATTAGGAGTTAACTCAGCTGAAGGAGGCCTATCTATAATTCTTTGAGGTATTACTTGAGAGATAGAATTTCTATAATTTGCTAATTCATAAACCCAGGTTTTAGGAACATCTTTTAGGACAGCAAAGCCACCTGCTGTATCTCCGTAAAGGGTTGAATACCCAACTGCCGTTTCACTCTTATTTCCAGTGGTTAGGACTAAATAACCCGACTTATTAGAGATGGCCATAAGTAATACACCTCTACTTCTAGATTGAAGATTTTCTTCAGTCTTATCTTTTTTCTTATCTTTGAACTCTTTCTTAAGAGATTTTTCAAATGAATTATAGATGTCTTGAATTTCAATTACTTCATGTTGAATATTTAGATTTTGAGCAAGCAGTTCTGCATCCTCCACACTCATATCGGAAGTATATTTAAAGGGCATCATAACTGTCTTAACTCTATCTGCACCTATTGCATCAGCTGCTATGACAGCTGTCAAAGCAGAATCAATACCGCCCGACGAGCCAATCAAGGCCCCAGTAAATCCATTCTTTTCTATATAATCCTTGGTGCCTAAAACAATGGCATCATATAAAGTCTTTGCTTCTACAGACTCTACTACCTTGTTCTTGTTTTTTAACTGAAAACCACTTTCTTCGTTGTCAAAATCTAGAGTAGCAATTGCTGTTTTAAAGCTGGGTAATTGAAAATCAACACCTGATCCAGGCGAGACTACTAATGAAGATCCATCGAAGACAAGTTCATCTTGACCTCCAACTTGGTTTACATAAATGATGGGGACAGAAAACTTGTTGGCATGACTTATTAAAACTGTTTTCCTTTCTTCAAGTTTACTCTTGTGAAAAGGAGAAGCATTTAAATTAAGAATAAGCTCAGCTCCCCTTCTGGTAGCCTGTCTTATGGCCTTTGTATACCAAATATCTTCACATATAGTTATACCCAAAACCCTGTCTTTAATGTTTATTAAACAAGGACCTTTACCGGGTGAAAAATACCTTTTCTCATCAAATACCTTATAGTTAGGAAGTTCCTGCTTAAAGTACTCAGCTTTAATTTCTCCTCCACAAATTAAACCTGCTGCATTATATATATGCTGATTCTTCTTCCTTGGATAGCCAATGATCAAATTTAAATCTGGGCAATGACTTGCTAACTGATTTAAGGCTTGATCTAAAGAAACAAATAAATCATCTCTCAAAAGTAAATCTTCTGGGGGGTAACCAGTTAAAAACATTTCAGAGAAAAGAACTAAGTCTGGTTTTTCCTTCTTTAAATCTTCAATTGCATTAAGTGCAAGGGCTAAATTTCCCTTTACATCTCCAACTACAGGATTTTCTTGAACAATGCTTATTTTCATTCAGATTGAATTGATAAGGCTAATTAAATTCATTAAATATGTAAGGAAAAAACGAATGTAATCATCTTTTAAAAAAACTTGTAGTATTCTAATACTACAAACTATTAATTATCTAGGTAAAATGCAAAACCCTTTTTATCGAAGAAAAAAATGGAATATCAAACAGATGACATAAGAATCTCCGGAATGCAGGAGTTATTGCCTCCTGAGAGACTTATGGAGCAACAACCTATTTCTAAACCTTCTTCAAAACTGGTTTTTGAATCAAGAAATAAGATTTCAGAAATTATTAATCAAAATGATGACAGATTGATAGTTGTTGTGGGTCCTTGTTCGATTCATGATCCAGATGCAGCTTTAGATTATGCAGAAAATTTACTTGAGGCTTCTAAGACATACGAGGAAGCTTTACAAATTATTATGAGGGTTTACTTTGAGAAACCCAGGACTACTGTCGGCTGGAAGGGTTTAATAAATGACCCAGATCTTGATAACTCTTTTAATATCAACAAAGGTATTTCACTGGCAAGACAACTGCTAAGAGATCTTAATGATTTAGGTGTATGTGCTGGGACAGAATTCTTAGATGTTATTACTCCACAATACTTAGCAGATTTAGTCTCATGGGGAGCAATTGGTGCAAGAACAACTGAAAGTCAAGTTCACAGAGAATTGGCTTCAGGTATGTCTTGTCCAATTGGCTTCAAGAACACTACAGAAGGAGATGTAAAGGTTGCTGTTGATGCTCTTAAATCTGCAAAAATGCCTCATATGTTTTTATCAGTTACTAAAGAAGGTCGTTCAGCTGTCTTCTCTTCTGCTGGAAATGAAGACTGTCACGTAATCTTGAGGGGAGGTAAAGAGCCTAATTATAAATCTGAATCCATTGAAGACACTTCAAACTTATTAACTGAGGCAGGTTTGAAAGCCTCTATGATGGTTGATATGAGTCATGGAAATAGTTCTAAACAGCATAAAAAACAGATTGAGGTGTGTAAAAGTATATGTAGTCAATTACTTTCAGGAGAAAGTCGCATCACAGGAGTTATGATTGAAAGTAATTTAGTTGAAGGAAACCAATCCATAACAAAAAAACAAGACCTAGTTTATGGTCAAAGCATAACTGATGCATGCCTGAGCTGGGAAGACACAAGGGGTTGTTTGGAATCTTTATCAGAAGCCGTAATAGAAAGAAGACAAAAATAAAAACTACTGCTTGTTAATAGTTTACAGATAATCTAATCTCAATAATCCGGTAAAAAGATATGGCGGATAACTTTCTCTCTTTCTCAAAAGATGCAGCTAAAACTCTCGGACTCTCCGAAGCTGTTGTGCTAGAAACTATAAAAACCAAAATACAATCGCAGAATAATCAATTTATAGAATTGGATTCAGTTCTTAAGGAAACCATTTTTTGGGATGAGAAAAAAACAATAACCTTAATATCAAAACTACAACTGAGAGGACTAGTTAACTTCGATAAAGATAAAAAAAGAATTTCTTTGGTCTTATCCGAAAAGAAAGCCAAAGATACAAATGTTAATAGAAAAAGTTTTGAAGAAAGAACTGAGTCTTTCATGGAAAAGAACTGGGAACCCGACGCCGCATTAATCGATCAAGCTAGCGAATATGGGATTTCTAAATCTTTTGTATTATCTCAGCTGGATGAGTTTATTCTTCTGCATAGAGAAAAAAGTGACACCAGTTATTCTTGGGGAGTTAAATTCTTAAGATTTGTAATAAAAAAATGGCGTTCGCAGGAAATATCAGACTTTAAAAAATTAAAAAGAAAACCCATAAATCAATCTTGGCAACCCGATGAAGAGGCTATAGAGATCTTAACGAAGGCTGGAATTAGTAAAGAATTTATCAAAAATGAACTGCCTGAGTTTATTTTATACTGGAGTGAAAAAGGTGATGTGTCAGACACTTGGAATAGTAAGTTTATTGGCCAAGTCAGAAGGCAATGGGCAAAAACACAGCATTTAATTGATAATTCTGAACTTCCGGAACCCATTTCACCTGATTGGAAACCAAATCAAGACTTTTATGAAGTTTTAGCTCTTACTGAAATCGATAAGACTTTTGCTGATTCCGTATTAAACGAATTTATTCTCTATTGGAAGGAAACGGGTCAAGCACATAATTCTTGGAATAGTAAATTCTTCCAACATGTCAAATATCAATGGCAACGACAACAAGGATTCAATCAATCCCAACCTTTGAATGATGTAGATCAAAGAATTCAGTCAAGTTGGGACTTAAAGCCTGAGGAAAAGACTGAAGATATTGAGTTAATTCCTAAAAAGAAAATTAAGTCTAAGTTAGAAGAACTCAAGAAAAAGCATTTAATCTAGTTTTATTACTACTATTTTGGTGTTATAGTAAGGTATAACACCTATTAATTTATGAAAATCAGACAAACCTACATTACTTCATTTATAACTTTGGTTATAGCCATTCTCTGGATGTTATCTGGAATGCTTGCTGACGAAGAATTTGAAGTTAAAGCTAAGACCCAACTTGAAACCATTTCTTCTGTAACAGTCTTAAACAGTAGTGCGTTAGAAAAAGCTAAAAAAATTAAGGTCAGCGGAACTACCGAAGCAGATAAACTCATTAAAATAAGAGCTGAAGCAAGCGGAACCGTTGTATCCAGACCTGTAAAACAAGGTCAATTTGTAAAAAAAGATCAATTAATTTGCCAGCTATACAATGCGGGAAGGACTTCTTATCCAAAAGTAAAAGCACCCTTTGATGGTTATTTAGAAACTTTTTCAGTTAAAGAGGGGGATTACTTAAATACTGGGGCTGTTTGTGCAACCATAATTGATCCAGATCCCATGAGATTAATCGGGGAAGTTTCTGAAAAGGAAATAAATTTCGTTAAAGTTGGCGCTAAAGCTGTGGCCGAATTAATTTCTGGGAAAGAAGTTGAAGGAGTCGTCTCCTTTGTCAGTACATCTGCAAATAAAGGAACGCGAACTTTCAGGGTAGAAATAGATGTGAAAAACTCTGATAGGTCAATAAGAGATGGTGTATCTGCTCAAATATCAATAGAGGGTGACACAATCCTTGCGCACAAAATATCCCCTTCTATCCTAATGCTTGGTGAAGCTGGAGAACTGGGCATAAGAACTGTAAATGAAGATGATCAGGTTGAGTTCAAGAAAATAGAAATTTTAGAAGATAGCATGGAAGGTATTTGGATAACGGGTCTGCCCAAAAATACAAGAATTATTACTATTGGTCAGGAATATGTATTCCAAGGTCAAACTGTAAACGTTAAAGAAATCTCAGAGTCTCCGGAAGCATGAAGAATATTGTTCTAGCAGCAATTAACAAAAACAAAGCTTCAGTAAGTGTATTCATATTACTCAGTTTATGGGGTATTTATGCCCTAGGAAGCTTACCAAAAGCTACTGAACCGGATGTTCAGTTTCCGGGTGTTGGAGTTTCAGTGGTTTACGAGGGTGTTTCCCCCCAGGATTCAGAAAGACTACTCGCTAAACCACTTGAAACCGGATTAAGAACTATTGAGGGCGTTGAGGAAGTTAGAGCAACTGCAACTACTGGGTATGCTTTTCTAACAGTTGCATTTGATCAAGACTGGGATATGGACAAAGCTCTTTACGACGTGAGAGTTAAGGTTGATGAAATCAGACCCCTGCTCCCCGCTGATACCAGGGAGCCTAATGTTCTAGAGTTTTCAACTAGTGATGAGCCTATTTTAACTGTAGGCCTATTAAGTGATTCTGTATCAGAAAGAGTTTTAAGAAACCTTGCTGAAGACCTTCAAGATGAGATTGAAACCATACCTGAAGTACTTGAAGCTGATCTTCAAGGAGTTCCAGAGGAGATGCTGGAAGCTCTAGTCAGAAAATCTGATCTTGAGTCTTATGGTATCTCAATGAATGAGTTATTGCAGGCAATTTCAAATGCCAACCGAGTAATCCCTGCAGGATCTCAGGATACAGGTAAAGGAAGCTTTCAAGTAAATGTTCCAAGTGTGTTTGATAGCTTGGAAGACATAAATAACTTACCCATTAAGGTATCAGGAAACTCTGTTGTGACCTTAACTGATGTAGCTGAAGTAAGACGAACATTTAAAGACAGAGGTGGTTATTCAAGGGTAAATGGTATGCCTGCTGTTTCAATAGACATAAAGAAAAGAAGTGGAACTAACGTCATTGATACCAACAAAAAGGTTAAAGAATTAATTGCTGAGCAACAAAAATCATTTCCTCCAGGAGTTGATGTTGTTTATTCAAGGGATAATGCAGACTGGGCTCTGGATATGATTTCCGAAACAGAAGGAAATGTTTTAACTGCAGTGGTTATAGTAATGATAGTAGTCCTTGCAGCACTTGGATTCAGGACTTCAATGCTAGTAGGTATGGCAATCCCTTTTAGTTATCTTTTTGCATTAATGATTATGTCTATAGTAGGCAAAGAATTTAACTTTATGGTTATGTTTGGAATGCTTATTTCGATGGGTATGACTATTGATGGATCCATTGTTGTTACAGAATATGCAGATAGGAAAATGGCTGAGGGTATGGATAGAGTTAATGCCTACACCAGTGCTGTTAGTAGAATGTTTTGGCCAGTTGTTACGTCCACTGCAACTACACTAGTTGCCTTTACTCCATTGATGTTCTGGGGCGGTATGGGCTCTTTTATTCGTGATATGCCTACTACTGTTTTCTTCGTTCTTTCCGGTTCGCTTCTCTATGCCCTATTTTTTGCACCCGTCTTAGGTGCTTTGTTTGGTGGACTGGCTAAAGGAAGAGGCTCTAAAGAACAGATTGATCAAGTTAGAAGATTAGAAAGTGATGAACCAACTTCTCTACCAGGTTTTACTGGAGCTTATGCAAGGAAAATTTCTAATTTCCTAAAACACCCAATACAAATAATATTTTTGATTATTTTCTCTATCTGTTTAATTATCTTTAAGATCTGGCCAGATCACGGTAAAGGAACAGTTTATTTTCCAGATGTAGCCCCGCAATACGGCACCATAAATATATCTGCAAGAGGAAATTTTTCAGTTGATGAGGTTTTGGCTTTAGCTCTTGATGTCGAAAAAGATGTACTCCAAGTTGAAGACATTGAAACTTCTTATACTAAAACTGGCCAAGGAAGAAGTAGGTTTGGTAGAGGATCATCTCCAGACCGAATAGCTTCTATAACAACTGACTATTACGATCAAGATGAAAGGCCTTCTGGTAAAGATGGTTACGCCATACTAAATGAAGTTAGAGAAGTCACAAAAGGCCATTCCGGAATCTTGGTCCAAGTAGAATCTGAGAAACATGGTCCACCAATTGGTCGAGCGATTGATATTAATGTTCTAGGAGAAAATCCCAGAATTCTTAAAGCAGCAACTCAAAAAATTACTAGCTTTATTGAAACTGAGGTTGATGGACTTATAGATGTTGAGAATGATTTACCCAAGAGAGGTCTTGAATGGAAACTGGATATAGATAAAACAAGAGCAGCACAATTTGGTGCTAGTTTGAATGATGTCGGTGCCGCAGTTCAGATGGTGACCGGCGGTATCAAAGTTGGAGAATATAGGCCTCTGGATGCTGACAGAGAATTAGATATCAGAGTTAGATTTCCCAAATCAGAAAGAAATATAGATCAACTTGAGAAACTTAATGTTAAAACCAATAAGGGACTTGTAGCAGTAAGTAGCTTTTTAGAATCACAGGCTGTACCTGAAACTACCTCAATACAAAGAATGGACGGAAAAAGGGTCTATAAAATTTCTGCAGAAAAAGAAAAGGGAGTTGTTGTTTCAGAAAAGATGCGTCAAATTAAAGAATGGATGTCCACCACTGATTTAGGACAAGGAATCTCAATTAATTATGGCGGGTTTGAAAGATACAATGCTGAAGCAACAAACTATTTAGTAAACGCATTTATATTAACTTTATTCTTAATGATGATAATGATGGTGGCTCAATTTAATAGCTTCTATCAAGCTGTGGTTATTCTTTCTGCAATAGTTCTCTCTTTTGGAGGAGTTTTCCTTTCTTTATTAATCTTTAATAGGCCTATAAGTACTATGCAAACAGGAATAGCCTTTATTGCCCTTACTGGAATTATTGTTAATAACAATATTGTTTTAGTAGATACTTTTAATGTTCTAAAGAGGAACAATCCAGGAAGTGATATTAAAGACATAGCTTTGAGAACTGCTGTTTTGAGACTAAGGCCTGTTTTTCTTACTTCTTTTACAACCATTGCAGGATTACTACCAATTGCCTTGGGATATAGCGTTGATCTTCTCGACAGGACTTTGAAAGCAGGTTCTTTCATATCTAGTTATTGGGAACAAATGGCTGGAGCACTTGCAGTAGGATTAGCCGTAGGAACAGTGCTTACTCTGGTAGTAACTCCTTGTGCACTGGTGGTTCCAGAAGCTTTAAGAAATATTTATGGCAAAGTTAAGGGCTCCTTAAATAAGGCAGAAAAAAAGATCTTTAGTAAAGAATCTACGCAAGCTTAAAACTATATTAAAATCCTCCCACCTAAACTGCGTCTTTTTTTAAATTTAACTGAATAAACATAACTATTTGGAGAAGTGATCTATGCTTAAGAGGACATGGAAAATATCTTTTCTATCTATTTTATTTTTTTCTTTCTTACTTTCTTCAGAAGTTGAAGAAGAAATAATTGTTGAAGCGAAGAAGGTAGATAGCATCTCAGATTGGAAAGAAGAAGTTTCTTCCACCAGTCTTAACTCGGAAGAAATTTCTTTGATAGATGCGCAGCACCCAAAGCAAGTATTCAGTAGAGTCCCTGGAATTTGGATAAGTAGAGGATCAGGACAAGAACATTTAACTTCTATCAGATCCCCAGTCCTTACAGGTCCAGGGGCATGTGGATCTTTCTTGATACTAGAGGATGGAATACCAGTAAGGCCCAATGGGTTTTGTAATGTAAACGGACTTTTTGAAACTCAGACTGAAACCGCTTCCAGTCTAGAAGTTATTAGAGGTCCTGCTAGTGCCAGGTACGGAAGCAATGCTATGCATGGCGTCATAAATGTCGTCTCTAAATCTATAGAAGATATAAATACCCTATCTTCGAATGTTGGCCCTAATAAATATACGAATTTCAAGTCATCTATTGGGGATTCTGAAAACTGGAGAATAAATACTTTATTTTCCAGCGATGATGGATTCAGAAAAGAATCTGGGTATGATCAACAAAAATTTCATTTAAAAAATAAATTTAGTTATTACAGCGCCGATGCAACTTTTAATTTAAGGCTGACTAACTTAAACCAAGAAACAGCAGGATATATATTAGGAAAAGATATCTATAAAGATAAAAAAGAAAGCGAAAAGAATCTTAATCCTGAAGCTTATAGAGATGCTTACTCTTTAAAATCAAATCTTAAATTCTTATGGGAGCTTAATAATAACATTGTTTCACTTATACCTTATTTCAGAAAAACCAGGATGGAATTCCTGCAACACTATCTTCCAGGAACACCAGTTGAAAATAACTCGCATACAAGTTTTGGAATAATAACTTCGTATGTAACTAAATTAGATAAAATTCAATTCACCTCCGGTGTTCAGGCTGAAACCGCTAAAGTTAAATTAGAAGAATTTCAAAAATTCTCTTTAACTACAAGTACAGCTTTCAACAATGCTGTTAGGCCTCAAGGATTTCATTATAACTACGGGGTTGACTCAAGGTCAGTAGCAGTTTTCTTTGGTTTTGATGAATTTTTTATAGGAGAGAATTCTTCCGCATTCGGAGATTTAAGGCTAGAACACAATGCATACTCTTATGACAACAAAATATTAGCAGGAAACTCTAAAGATGATGGGACGCCATGCGGATTTGGTGGATGTTATTACTCGAGACCAGAAGACCGGGATGACAATTTTGATGAAATCAGCTTTAGATTAGGGCTACAAAAAGAAGTAAACCTTTTAACTGTATTTTCGCAGATAAGTATGGGCTTTCGCCCACCGCAAATGACCGAATTGTATAGGCTACAAAAGAAACAAACTGTGGGAAATATAGATTCAGAGAAATTAACTATGTTGGAAATAGGCGGTCAATTTCTATCGGATTATTTTGAAGCATCAATAAGCATCTATGCGGGTAAAAAAAGAGACTCTATTTTTAGGGACGCTGAAAATTTCATTCAAGATAATGGTAAAACTGATCACAAGGGATTAGAGCTTTTCACAAGATTAAGAATTAACGAAAAGAATTCCTTATTCTTTGCTGGGACATTTCAGAATCATAAATATGACTTTTCAACTGAAACGTCTATGAAAGAGCAGATTATTTCAGGTAATTATGTTGATACATCGCCTAAAACATCATTTAACCTAAGATGGCTTAATACACTTTCAAACACTATGAAATTCGAAATAGAAGCAGAAAGACTTGGGTCGTACTATACCGATGCCGCTAATTTACATGAATACGAAGGTCACACTTTAATCCATTCACGCTTTGTTTATCTTTATGGAAATAATCTCAGACAAATTATCAGAGTTCACAACCTATTGGATGAGGATTATGCTGAACGCGCTGACTTCAATGCTTTTGGTGGAGATAGATATTTTCCAGGCCTTCCAAGGCAAATTTATATTAGTTGGGAATACTCATTTTAAAATAAACATAAAAATTTATTGAAAAATTAGATACACTCTAGGTCTTATGGCTGAGAAGAAAACTGCAGTAAATTTTGAGAAAGCAATTAAAGATCTTGAAAAGATTGTTGAAGACTTAGAGTCTGGCGAACTAAGCTTAGAACAATCCCTTAAAACCTTTGAAAAAGGAATTAAGCTAACACGTCAATGTCAGGGAGAGCTTGAAAAAGCGGAACTTAAAGTTAAAAAGTTAGTTGAAGAAAATGGAGAGCTTAAAACTAAGCCTCTAACTAATGACTAATTCACCTAACTGGATTACTCCATATGAAAAAAGGATAAATTCTGCTTTAGGATCTTTGCTTCCTGATGACGACAGTGTTCTTAGTAAAGCCATACGTTATTCAGTTTTAAATGGTGGGAAGAGACTAAGGCCTCTATTAGTTTATCTATCCTCAGAACTGGGTAGCTCTCCACCTGAAGCCCAAAACTCAGTAAGTTGTGCTGTAGAGTTAATTCATTGCTACTCACTAATTCATGATGATCTTCCCTCTATGGATGATGATTCATTAAGGAGAGGAATGCCAACTTGTCATAAAAAGTTTGGGGAAGCAGTTGCAATATTGGCTGGCGATGCGATCCAACCCATGGCTTATTATTCATTAACTAACTCTAAAGAAATAGAAGATAAACATAAAGTTAGCCTAGTAAGAATGTTAGCTGAAGCTTGTGGCCAAAACGGAATGGTTGAAGGACAAATCTTAGATATTTCAGAAAACAAATCTCTTTCCATTGAAGATTTAGACTATATGCATAGTAAAAAGACCGGTTGTTTGATAAAAACTTGTCTGGAGATGGGTGGTTTAATATCTCATTTACCAGACGAGGAGATTAATCTCCTTTCAGAGTATGGTGAAAAGGTAGGCCTTGCTTTTCAAATTCGAGATGACATCATTGACTTACAATCGCCTACCGAAATAAGTGGGAAAACACAGGGTGCAGATATATTGCAACAGAAGACTACCTATCCCAATCTGATAGGAATAGAACATTCTAAGAAAAGAACCATAGAATTATGCGAAGAGGCACGAGAAACTGTAAGAAAATTATCAGGAGACTCTACTAAATTGATTAAACTATCAGAATTTATATCACATAGGAATTACTAGTTTTGAAGATTTTTGAAGAAATACCAACCCAAGAACCCTCAGGTGAATTTCTCCCATCAATTAATTTTCCTAAGGACTTAAGGGGCTTAGATTTAAAGGATCTCCCAAAATTTTCTGATGAATTAAGGGAGTATCTCCTTTATAGCGTGGGACAAACCGGAGGTCACTTTGGAGCTGGTTTAGGTGTAGTAGAACTGACTACCGCTCTTCATTACGTTTTTGATACACCTAAGGATAAGATTGTTTGGGATGTAGGTCACCAAGCTTACCCCCACAAGTTAATTACAGGAAGAAAGGAAGCCATGGATACCATTAGACAAACTAATGGTTTGGCACCCTTCCCTTCAAGGTCGGAAAGCGAATACGACACTTACGGAGTAGGACATTCTAGTACTTCAATTAGCGCAGCGTTAGGCATGGCTTCTGCGGCTAAATTGAAAGGAGAAGACAAAGAAATTGTCGCTGTAATAGGTGATGGAGCCATGACTGCAGGTATGGCTTATGAAGCACTATCTCATGCCGGTTCTATTGATGAAAACATTCTTGTTGTACTAAATGATAATCAGATGTCTATCTCTGAGAATGTGGGAGGACTGAAAAATTATTTAGCAAAAATCTGGGCAAGTCCTCTTTACAACCAAATAAGAGAAGGAGGTAAAACCGTTCTAAGATTTATTCCAGCTGCAAGCAGAATAGCTAGAAAAGCTGAAATCCAGGCGAAAGGACTGCTTACCCCAGGAACCCTATTTGAAGAACTTGGAATTTCTTACATTGGACCAGTTAATGGTCACGATAGTGTGGGAATGGTAAAAATATTAAATGACCTAAAAAGCATGGAAGGACCAAGACTTCTCCATATCATCACACAGAAGGGGAAAGGGTTCTTGCCGGCCGAGCTTGATCCTATTGGTTACCATGCCATCAATAAAATAAAACCCCTAAAAAAACAAAAGGACGAAGCTGTAAAAGTTACAACTTACTCTCAAATCTTTGGAGAATGGTTATGCTACAAAGCAGAAGAAGACAATCTTCTAACAGCTATAACTCCAGCCATGAGAGAAGGGTCTGGGTTAGTCGAGTTCTCAAAAAAATTTCCAGATAGATATTACGATGTCGCTATAGCTGAGCAGCATAGTGTGTCCTTGGCAGCTGGAATGGCATGCGAGGGACTTAAACCGGTAGTGGCTATATATAGTACTTTTCTACAAAGAGCTTACGACCAACTTATACATGATGTAGCCTTACAAAATCTTAATGTACTATTCGCCATAGACAGAGCTGGCTTAGTGGGAGCGGATGGTCCGACTCATCAAGGTGCTTTTGATATCTCTTATCTGCGCTGTATACCAAACATGGTAATCATGACTCCCTCTAATGAAAACGTTACTTGGAAAATGCTAAATACAGGATTTGATTACGCAGGACCAGTTTCAATCAGATACCCCAGAGGTTCGGGTCCAGGTTCTAAAGTAGAAAAAGATGATACCACTATTGAATTAGGCAAAAGTTCTCTTATCAAGGATTCTCAAGAGTCAAGAATAGCGATTATGAACTTTGGTAGCACACTAGAACTAGCAGATGAGTTGTCAGAAAAATACAACGCTTGCCTGATTGATATGAATTTCGTAAAGCCTTTAGATCACAAAAGAATTAAAGACTTGGCTGAAAAATATAAATTGTTAATTACCCTTGAAGAAAATGTCGTTAAAGGGGGTGCCGGGTCAGCTGTGGCAGAATTCCTAGCAGATAATAATCTAAATGTTTCCCTTCTTAATTTTGGCATTTCAGATGAGTTCGTGGAACATGGTAGTCCAGATCATCAAAAAGTGAGCTCTGGTTTAGGTATAGAAGAGATAATGGAAAAGATTAATAAAAGATTAGAAAAATTATAGTAAGAATTAGAGCCGAGAGTAAACCAGCGATAACATCATCCATCATTACTCCGTAAGGGCTGTCCAATTTATCAAAGTGTCTGATAGGTTGTGGCTTCCAAATATCAAAAATTCTAAACAAAGCAAAAGAGAGAATAATCCACGGCCAAAAAGATTCAAAAACAACCAGTGGAAAAGAAGCTATCCACATTCCAACAAATTCATCCCAAACAAATATTTTTGCATCCTTTTGAGCAGCCATTGTTTTTCTGTATAAATATAATCCAAAAAAGAAACTGGTTATTACTAAAAGAACATACGCAGTAAGAATAAAGATATAGGCAAAAGGCCTAAGAAAAGGAATTATCAAGAAATAAAAAATAAGAATTGCTAAGAGGGTTCCTGCAGTTCCAGGAATAAATGGAGATAACCCGCTACCAAAACCAATCGCAAACCAAGTTAAAGGTTTTTTGAAGTTGACTCTGTTATAAGCCATCTTTTTAAAAGTGCTGAAATCCTGAAGAAGCTTTTAGAGAATCCCCTTCTTGGTTAATAATCTGCACTTCGTCCCCTTTTATTATTAAGCCGATTTCATAAATTGGTACTTTTTCCTGTTTAGATATCTCTTCTATTTTTTCTTTGTTTGTTTTATCTGAAGTAAAAAGAATCTCGTAATCATCACCTTTATTCATTTCTTCCAAAGATAATGATTTAGATAAAAAAGTTGGGACCTTTTCTAGGTAAAGATTTGCTCCAACTTTACTTGCTGTACAAATGTGATTTAAATCCTGAAACAGCCCATCAGAGACATCAATAGCTGAAGTTGCAATTCCTTTTAATTTATTACTTACCCCAAATCTTATTTCTGGTCTTAGATACCTGCTTTTCTTTATGTCTACTAAATTATCTTTTTTTATGTCCTCAAGAGCAGAAGAAGCCTCACCTATTGCTCCAGTTAAATAGATTAAATCACCTACTTTAGCTCCCTTCCTAGTTAAGGCCTTGCCTTTTTCAACATAACCTCCTACCTGGACAGTAATTGAAAGATTGCCTTTAGTCATATCGCCGCCAATTAGAGGTATCTTCAGCTCGCTAGATATATCTTCAAGTCCTCTTTTAAAACCTGATAACCATACAGAGTCATAATCTTCTAGAGTAAGAGCCAAAGTAAACCATGAAGGAGTTGCTCCACAAGCAGCTAGATCACTGAGAGCAACTGAGACAGACCTATAAGCAATATCTGAAGCACTCATAGAGTTTAAAAAATGCACTCCTTCTATTGATGTATCTACAGAAATGACACTTTCTTTTCCTTTCGGAGGAGCAAGCACTGCTGCATCATCCCCCACGGGAACTCTGATGCCATGTTCTGCTAGATATGCAGAACCGACATCAGAAAAATATTCCTTTATTATTTGGTGCTCGTTTAAATTATCGAGACCTTTAACCAAATTAATTTTACTCAGGTATTGATTCAAACAAACCGGTAGCTCCCATGCCTCCACCAACACACATGGTTACTATTCCGTATTTTCCACCTCTTCTTCTGAGCTCTCTGGTTAAATGACCTACCTGTCTAGATCCAGTCATGCCAAAAGGATGGCCTATTGCTATAGAACCGCCGTTAACATTTAGATTTTCAGTTGGTAATCCCAGTTGATCTCTTATGTAAACTACCTGAGAAGCAAATGCTTCGTTTAGTTCCCAAAGATCAATGTCATCTACAGTTAGGTTAGCTGACTTCAATAATTTAGGTATTGAATAAACAGGCCCTATGCCCATCTCATCAGGCTGACAACCCACTACTGTAAATCCTCTAAAATAAGCCAAAGGCTTAACTCCTAACTCATTTGCCTTATCTTCACTCATAACCATAGTCACAGAAGCACCGTCTGATAACTGAGAAGAGTTACCTGCTGTTACAGATCCTTCTTCTGGATCAAATACTGGATTGAGACTTGCAAGCCCTTCTAATGTTGTTTCAGGCCTGTTGCAGTTATCTCTATCCACCACAGTATCCACTTCCTTTTCAGCTCCAGTTTCTTTATTGACTAACAGCATTTTAGTTTCCATAGGAATAATCTCATCATCAAAAAGACCTTGATCTTGTGCTTTGGCACATCTTTCCTGACTTGATAGGGCGTACTCATCTTGAGCCTCTCTAGTTACTCCATATCTTTTTGCTACAGTTTCAGCTGTGGTTCCCATGGCGTGATAGATTCCTGGAGCTTCTTCTGCCAGTTTTTCATTCACATACATATGTGTGTTACTTTTACCCTGGGTTGTGCTGATCGACTCTACCCCGCCGGCAATAATGCAATCTGCGAAACCACTTTGTACTTGAGTTGCTGCCATAGCAACAGTCTGGAGACCGGAAGAACAATATCTGTTTACCGTTGTACCTCCAACTTCTATAGGAAGTTTAGACAACACCGCAACGTTTCTGGCAATATTGTGACCTTGAGCACCTTCCGGAGCACCACAGCCTAAAATCATATCTTCTACTGTAGAGGGATCCACTTCAGGGTTTCTATCCATTAGCGCATCAACAAGATGGGCTGTCATATTATCCGCTCTAGTTTGATTAAAGCCTCCTCTAAAAGACTTTGCTAGACCAGTTCTAACACTATCTACTATTACTGCTTCGGCCATAATTTCTCCTTAAAACTAATTTTTTATTATCGGGCGAGAGATGTTAGGTTAGAGTTGAGAAATTGGCAAGAAAATAAAATAGCTTCTTAGAAGTTACTTATTCAATGAGTCTTTAAACCATTCAGGAACGATATCAATCTCATGTTTTTTAGCCAGTTTAACTAACAAGGGAATTGTAATAGGCGCAAAAGGCATAAAAGTTAGAAATCCAAATCCTAATTCCTTAGATAGTACATTTAGTTGCTTATTTGCTTTATCAAGGTCTTCTTTTTTGGCATTCCCTTGGGAGTATGCATAATAAGTTTTTAGCATTTCCTTAGTACTCTCAGAATCTTGCTCTAAAGTAATTTTTAATAAAACCAGGGCTCTTCTTATATTCCTTCCAAACATAATCTCATTTAACTCTCAGTTCCTTGTTTTTTACAAATATTCATAAGATACTAACAAAGAACTAAAAAAATTAATAAAACCTTCTGGAGTCAGAAAAATGAATAAACCTTTCCCATTTGCATTTACTTTAGGTGCAATTGTAATCGTAGTTCTTTATTACCTGTTTGCGGATACTGAAGAGCCTACTCAAGAGAATATTGTTAAAGAAGAGATTAGCTCTCCAATAGAGTCTTCGCCTTCAGTTGGACTCATAGATGATGAAAGAATTATAAATGCAGAAAGCGAACCAGGAAACTGGATAGCTCACGGAAGAACTTATGAAGAACAAAGATTTTCTCCTTTATTAAAAATTAATAAAGATAGTGTTTCTGATCTAGGATTGGCTTGGTACAAAGATATGGGAACCAACAGGGCTCTTGAAGCTACGCCAATTGTTGTTGATGGCATTATGTTCTTTACTAGTACCTGGAGTCGGGTTTATGCAGTAGAAGCTAAAACTGGGAAAACTATATGGAAATTTGATCCAGAAGTTCCAGGTGAATGGGCACGCAAAGCCTGTTGTGACATAGTTAATAGAGGGGTTGCTGTTTATGAAGGAAAAGTCTTTTTTGCAAGCCTAGATGGAAGATTATTTTCACTTAATGCCGAAACAGGAGAAAAGATATGGGAAGTAGACACCATTACTGATCGCTCTAGAGCCTATACGATTACTGGTGCTCCTAGAGTAGCAAAAGGCAAGGTTTTTATAGGTAATGGCGGTGCTGAGTACGGTGTCAGGGGTTATGTAACAGCCTACGATAGTGAAACGGGCGAACAAGTATGGAGATTTTTTACTGTTCCAGGGGATCCGTCTTTAGGGTTTGAAGATCCCGCTATGGAAATGGCTGCCAAGACCTGGAAAGGTACTAATTGGTGGGAATTTGGTGGCGGAGGTACTGTTTGGAACTCAATTGTCTATGACCCAGATTTTAATAATGTCTATTTAGGGGTTGGCAATGGATCTCCATGGACAAGAGAAATTAGATCTCCTGGAGGAGGAGATAATTTATTCTTAGCTTCTATAGTTGCTGTTGATGCTGATACCGGTAAATACAAATGGCACTATCAAACTACTCCTGAAGATAATTGGGACTACACAGCTGTGCAAGATATGGCTTTGGCTGATATGGAGGTAGATGGAGAACAGAAGAAAGTATTACTGCAAGCACCAAAAAACGGATTTTTCTACGTCATAGATAGATCCAATGGAAAGGTGCTAAGGGCTCACCCTTTTGCAGCTGTTACCTGGGCTACTCATGTTGATCTGGAAACTGGAAGACCAGTTGAAAATCCTGATGTGGATTACTCTAAAAATGGATCTTTTGTTCTGCCAGGACCTTTAGGTGCTCATAATTGGCAAGCAATGTCAGTAGATTTGGATTCAGGCCTTGTTTACATACCTGCCCAAGAAAATGCCTTCTTCTATGCAATTGATGACAACTATAAGAAGACAGGCATATATAAAAGAAATCCGGGCAGATGGAATATGGGTATAGAAATGAGTTCTTTAGCCCAAAATGTACTTGCAAACCTAGAATCAATGCCTGAACCAGGAGGTTTTCTTAAGGCTTTTAACCCTCTAACTGGTGAAACTAAATGGTCAGTACCTATCCCACATTACTGGAATGGAGGAGTTCTCGGTACTGCTGGAGGACTAGTTTTTCAAGGAGATGCCTTAGGCATGTTCTCTGCTTACGATAAGGAAACAGGAGAACGTTTATGGGAATTTAACACCTATACTTCCATGCTTGCCCCTCCAATTTCTTTTGAAATAGATGGAGAACAGTATGTGTCAGTTTTAACAGGATCTGGTGGGGGGGATCTATTTGGAGGAGAGCCTTTACCGCCGATAGAAATACAAGCTTCTCTTACCTACAATAATTTTGGTAGATTGTTAGTTTTTAAACTAGGTGGCAATGAGAAGCTTCCTATACCTGATGTAAGAGATACAACTATTCCTGAACAAAAACTTGCTGATGTCAATGTAGCTCAAATCCGAAATGGTGAGAGTAATTACAATCAATATTGTGCGGTATGCCATGGTTTTATAGTTAAATCTGCTGGCGGGTTACCAGATTTAAGAAAGATGACTACAGGAACCCATGACCTATTTAATAAAATAGTTCTAGAAGGAATACTGGGAAGCAATGGCATGGCTGGTTTTTCAGATGTTCTCTCAGAAGAAGAAGTAGATAATATTCACCATTATGTCAGAGCCAGAGCTTATGAAGACAGAGAGGTGGCTTTAGGAAATATGGAGGCTCCTCAATTCACTTGGTTTGGTGAAGAAGAGGACTAATTGATTAGTTTTCGAATTTAGTCTTAGGAGGTAAGCTTGGCGGAGCTACTTCTTGAAATTCGAAAGAAGGATTTCCTGCCTGAGTATTGATAGATTCTGACTCTTCATAAGGATTTGCGTTTTCATCGAATTTATTGGCATCAAGAACTCCATAAGTTTTTTTACCATTAAGTTGAGTTCCTTCTTTAAGTTGAAGTAAAGCAGATTGTGCCATTTTATGATTTTCTTCGCTCCAGATTAGGCTAAAAGCCCTTGGTCTTCCTACTGGTATACCCGCATCATCTTGGTACCTTATCCAAAAGTGAATTTCACCTTCCCGTTTAGTAAATTTATCTGGCTCGTCTATAGAGACCCAAACAAGTCTAAATTCATCAGGAATCACTTGTGTAGATGGCCATCCCAATATTTGCTTATAGCCCATCCAGGTGAATACATAAAAGGAAGCCATGATGAAAACAACAAGCGTTTTTAATTTACCTGAGAAAGATGAATAAAGTATGAATATTAAAAGTAAAGCCGAAATGGCTACATAGCCTAAAATCAAAAAAACCCTTTCTTCAATCACTTTTATTTTCTATTAAGGAATTTCTGCCTAAAGCTTTTGTAAGCAACCTTTTCTGAATCTGATTTACATCAGATATATTCTTTTTTGAGTCGATTGAAAATCTAACAGCAGTTTTCTCATCCCCCACTCCCTTCAATTCATGGCTACCGTAATAAACCAGCTCGACTTCAGGATTAAGTTTTTCTACCTTAACATCCACAGACAGAGGCTTATCATAATTTGCTTGGTAGTGAAGAAGGTTAACTACGTATTCACCTGATTGAAGTGCTCTAATGGTAATCGTTTCTTGATTGATGGGGTTCGAAATCGTAGCCCCATTAACATTCATCTTATCTGCAAATATTCCTCTGTCATCCCTATCTAAATGCATAAGTCCAGTGTCTCGGTTGTGATACCAAACTAATCCTCCTTGAGGACTTTCTACTATGGCATCTACGTCATCAGGGTGCTGATCTGGCCATCTAACAGAAATAAGAATTTCTGCTTTAGAGTCTATCTTGCCGCCATCGCTGGGATCTGAAATCAACATGAACGCAATGGCGAACATGAAGGCAAATCCTAAAAGGGAATTAAAAAGTAAATCTGTGAAAGCGTCTTGCCCTTCCCCGTTATTAAGGATTCTGTGTTTCATTTAAATCCCTTAATCCAAGTCTCCAGAAGTAAGACCATTAATTAATTTACTAAGCGATGAATCAAGCAAAAAATACTGAAACTTGAGCATGGTGCTGGTGATCAAACCAGAAAGCGTGGTATACAAGGCAACAGCCATTCCTCCACTCATGGAGGAAAGTAAAGGTTGTATTTTTTCTGGATCAAAGTCTTTCATTTCACCAATAGGCAAAAGCATGAGAATAAATCCAACAACTGTCCCCGTTAAGCCGAGTTTTAATAAAACATCGGAAATCATATGACCCAGTGCATGCCTATTCGATAGTTCGTCTTCAAGTATCCTTAAAAGGCTTTGACTTTCTGAAGAAGACTTTGACCCGACTGCATTCAAGAAATCTGCAACCTTGCCCTCTCCTTTTATTTCGTAATCTAAATTACTAGCAATGTAAATCCAATGGAAAGTAGCAGCTGTATAAATACCTAAAATGAGAATGGAGATCTTGCTTCTGTCTGATTCAAATATTAGTTTTAAAAGATTGAGATCGTAAAGCACATAAAAAGCAAAAAATATTACGGTAAGTAAGATAATTGATCTTTGCAAAAGATATTGAGGTTTAGCTGTTTTTATCACTGAATTTTATTGATACCGGTGACTCATTAATTTCTGTCCCTATCTTGTAGAATAACTAATTATCACTAACAGTTCTATACATGAATAAATCTGAAAAAGTTGAATTCATATCTGAGTCATTAAATAAACTCTACCCAAACCCCCCTATTCCACTAGATCATGATTCGGTTTTTACTCTATTAATAGCCGTAATCCTTTCAGCCCAGTGCACAGATGTAAGAGTAAATTTAGTTACACCTGAGTTATTTAAAAAAGCCAACAGCCCTAAAAAAATGATAAAACTCGGTAGAAAAGAAATACGAAGAATCATCAAACCCTGCGGATTGTCACCGCAAAAGTCTAAATCTTTATTTGAACTCTCAAAAATTCTTATTAAAGAATTTAAAGGCCAAGTACCGGATTCTTTTGAAGCGCTAGAAACATTACCGGGTGTGGGACATAAAACCGCATCCGTGGTTATGAGTCAGGGCTTTGGCCACTATGCTTTTCCTGTAGACACGCACATTCATAGGTTGGCACAGAGATGGGGTTTAACAAACGGCAAAAATGTAAAGCAAACTGAAAAAGATTTAAAAAGACTGTTTCCTGAAAAAAAGTGGAACAAACTGCATATACAAATAATTATGTACGGCAGAGAATTCTGCACAGCAAGAGGATGTGATGGACTTATATGCAATATTTGTTCAAAGATTAATGCCAACAGAAAACGACCAATAAAAACAAAGAAACCATGAATTAACCGCTGAGATGTTTTGGGTCGTTAGGTATAATTGCACTTCTCAAAAAAATTATGTTCTTAAATAATCAATCTATAAAAGATTATGATCCAGATCTTTGGAAAGCTCTAAAAGGAGAGTTAGGAAGGCAAGAAGATCATATAGAACTCATAGCTTCTGAAAACTATACGTCGATGAGGGTGTTGGAAGCCCAAGGTTCTGTTTTGACCAATAAATATGCGGAAGGATACCCTGGCAAAAGATATTACGGTGGATGCGAATTTGTTGATGAAGCAGAAACCCTTGCTATCGAAAGAGCTAAGGAGTTGTTTGGAGCAGATTACGCAAACGTTCAACCCCATTCAGGCTCAAGCGCAAACTTAGCTGTTTATTTAGCCTTGTGTGAACCCGGAGATGTGATCCTTGGCATGAGTCTTGATCACGGCGGCCATCTTAGCCACGGAACTAGTGTGAACTATTCAGGTAAAACTTATCAAAGTTTTCAATATGGATTAGATAAAAAAACGGGTGACATTGATTATGGGCAAGTTGAATCCTTAGCAAAAGAACACAAACCTAAAATGATTATTGCTGGCTTTTCTGCTTTTTCAGGAATAGTAGACTGGAAAAAATTTAGAATGATTGCGGATGAGGTCGGTGCCTATTTACTAGTAGATATGGCCCATGTGGCAGGGTTAGTAGCCACAAACTTATATCCTTCACCGGTTCCGTTTGCAGATGTGATCACAACCACGACGCATAAAACTTTAAGAGGGCCTCGAGGAGGTCTCATTCTTGGTAAACAAAATGAAGAAATAGAAAAGAAAATAAATTCTGCAATAATTCCTGGGTCTCAAGGTGGGCCCTTAATGCATGTCATAGCTGCAAAAGCAGTTTGTTTTAAGGAAGCATTAGAACCAGAATTTGCCTCATATCAAGCTCAAGTATTAAAAAATGCAAACACAATGTGCCAGGTTTTCCAAGAAAGAGGCGTTGAGATTGTTTCTAAAGGCACTAAGAATCATATGTTTTTAGTTGACCTTATAAATAAAGACATCACAGGAAAAGATGTTGAGGAAAGTTTAGGTAGAGCCAATATTACTTTGAATAAAAATGCAGTGCCTAATGACCCTCAATCCAGATTTGTGACAAGCGGACTAAGAATTGGCACACCAGCAATAACCACTAGAGGATTCAAAGAAAAAGAAGCTTCTCAAGTTGCGACATGGATTTGCGATGTACTTAAAGATTTAAATAGTGAAGATGAAATTAAACGAGTAAAATCAGAAGTGAAGGAACTCTGTAAAGAATTCCCCGTTTATGCTTTGAAAAACTAATTATGCACTGCCCTTTTTGTAGCCACACTGATACCAAAGTTATTGATTCCAGATTGATTGCTGAAGGCTCGCAAACCAGAAGAAGAAGAGAATGTCCAGATTGCGGTGAGCGATTCACTACCTTTGAGTCAGCGGAATTATTAATGCCGAAAATAATCAAGTCTAGGGACGATATGCGTGAACCCTTCAATGAACAGAAGTTAAGAGAAGGTCTTTATAGGGCATTAGAAAAAAGACCAGTTGGAGAAGAAGAGGTTGAAACCCTAATCGAAGATATTAAAAAAGATATTAGATCTTATGGAGAAAGAGAAGTTAGATCTAGACTGATAGGTGAGGTAATTATGAAGCGCTTAAGACGCTTAGATGAGGTTGCTTTTATTCGATTTGCTTCCGTATACCGAAGATTTGAAGACATAACTGAATTCAGCGAAGAAGTTGAAAAGCTAACCAAAGATTAGTGAAAGACCTTCACCAAGAGCACATGCTAAGTGCTCTATCAGTTGCTGAAAAAGCTAGATACATAGCTTCACCTAACCCAATGGTAGGAGCTGTGATTGTTAAAGATAGCCAAATAATCGGCACTGGATTTACACACACACCAGGTAGTGATCATGCTGAAATAGACGCTATCAAAGACGTTTATAAAAAATTTAAAAATGAGGCTAGCCAAAAACTTAATAACAGTTCAATTTATGTGACTTTAGAACCCTGTAGTAAACAAGGACGAACCCCTGCTTGCACTCGGGCGATAATAGAAGAAGGCATCAAGGAGATTTATATAGGGAGTAAGGATCCCCTACAAGAAGGAATTGAAGAGCTGCAGAAAGCAGGACTGAAAGTCAAATCCGGTTTACTCGAAGATAAGTGTACTGAATTTAATAGGGGTTTCTTTTCGAGAATAGAACGTAAACGCCCTTTTATTACCTGCAAGATAGCTTGCTCAGAAGATGGAGGTATAGGACTCACTACTGGTGGTGATAAGTGGATAACTTCAAAAAAATCTAGAGAGGACGTGCATAAGTTAAGGGCTGCTTCAGATGCTATTTTGACAGGAGTGGAAACTGTATTAGCTGACAATCCCAGATTGACTGTAAGAGACAAAACTTTAAGTAAATTAGAAGGTGAGATTCATCCCCGAAGGTATGTATTAGATAGCTCATTGAGAATGCAAGGCAATGAACATCTGTTAACTGATGGCTTAGGAACCACAATTTTTTGTAATGACTTAAGGACAGTTAGCTATGACAAGCCTCCGATTAAAATAGTTAAAGCTCCAGGTAAATCAAAAAGGGTTTCCCTGCAAAAAGTAATGGATTATTTAAATAAGGAAGAATGCAATACTCTTATGATTGAAGCCGGATCAAAAGTAAATACGAGTTTTATTGCTTCAGAATTAATAGACGAAATTATATTTTATATAGCACCAGTAAAGCTTGGTAAAGATAAGATAAATTTCTCAGAATTTGAAAGTTCTTTTTCAAAGATAGGTACAATTGATCTTGAATTAAAAGAAATCAGTAAAATAGGACCTGACAAAAAACTAATTACCAAACCGGTGTATTCAAAAGATGGAACTTAATAAGATCCAAGATTTAATATCAGATATCTCAGATGGGAAGATGATTATTCTCATGGATGATGAAGACAGGGAAAATGAAGGCGATTTAATTTTAGCAGCGGAAAAAGTAACAGCGGAAGCCATTAACTTTATGGCCACGCATGCAAGAGGGTTGATTTGCTTAGCTCTGAATCAAGAAAAATGTCAGCAGCTTAATCTGGAACCCATGGTCAAGGACAATGGAGCCCAACAGGGAACAGCCTTCACAGCGTCTATTGAAGCTGCAAAAGGCGTGACAACAGGCATTTCAGCAGCCGATCGAACTACTACAATTTTAGCTGCGGTCAAAAAGAATGCTTCTCCCAAGGATATAGTTCAACCAGGACATGTCTTTCCTCTAATGGCAGCCAACGGAGGTGTACTAACTCGTGCAGGCCATACTGAAGCAGGTCTTGATTTAGCTAAATTAGCGGGTCTTGAGGAATCCGCCGTGATTGTGGAAATCATGAATGAAGATGGGAGTATGGCCAGAAGAAAAGATTTAGAAAAGTTTGCTAAGAAACATAAGCTTAAGATTGGAACAATTGCCGATCTAATCCATTACAGAAATATTAATGAAAAGAGTGTTGAAAAGATTGATTCAACGAAGATTAAAAATGAATACGGAGAATTTTTATTGGTTGCTTATCAAGACACGATCTTTAACCAAGTGCATTTGGCTTTAGTAAAAGGAAAAATATCTTCAGACAAAGATACTTTGGTTAGGGTACAGACAATTAATACCCTTCACGATGTCATGGGAATAAATGAGTTTGGGAGTAGATTTTCTTCTTCGCAAACTCTTAAAAAAATGCAATCAGAGAAAACAGGTATACTCCTCTTACTCTCGGACAGAGAGTCCCCTGAAGAAATACTAAATAACTTGAAGTTTCTTAAGGGAGAAAGAAAACATACAAGATCTGAAGCTGTGGATAATAGAATCATAGGAATTGGTTCACAAATTCTAAGAGATCTAGGTGTAAAAAAGATGAAACTGCTTGGCTCAGAAGTAAAATACCCTTTAGCAGGGTTTGATTTAGAAATAACGGAATTTATAAATTAGGTAAGACTATGACACCCAAAGGAAAAAAAGCTTTTAAAGCATCCAAAACCTCTATGAATGCTAGATACGGATTACTGTCAACTCAATGGAATAAGTTCGTCGTGGATGTCATGCTCGACAACGCAGAAAAGGAACTGATGTCACAAGGAGTTAAATCAAGCAATATAGTAAAAATTGAAGTGCCAGGAGCCTATGAACTTCCTCTGGCAGCTAAAAGAATGCTTGAAAAGGACATAGACGCGGTCATAGCTTTAGGCGCAGTAATTAAGGGAGAAACACCCCATTTTGACTTTGTTTCAAGCAGTTGTGCCAATGGATTAACAAGAGTCTCACTGGATGCTAATAAACCGGTTCTTTTCGGAGTATTGACAACTGAGACAGAAGAGCAAGCAATTCAAAGAGCTGATCCTAAAGACGGCAATAAAGGTGCAGAAGTAGCCCAAAGCGCTATGGAGCTTCTGGAACAATTCGCCTCTTTATGACCAAGTCAGCTAAGACCACTTCCCCAACAAGATCAAGAGACAAGGTCTTGCAAACTCTATACGAACTAGAATTAGGGGGTGAAGAGCTAAAAGAAGTTCTTAAAAATCATTCATCTGAGAAATCTAATAAGTTTTATAAAGAAATACTTAAGGGAGTGTCTGAAAATCTAGAGGGATTTGATGAAACCATACAAGACCATGTGGATAGACCAATTCAGCAACTCGATGTAATTGAAAAAAATATTCTCAGGATTTCTTTATATGAAATCAAGAAAAAGGAATTGGACTCATCAATAGTCATTAACGAAGCCATCAGAATGGCTAAAAAATACGGTTCCGTTGAAGGGTATAAGTTAGTTAATGCGGTCCTGGATAAGATAATTAAAGCGCACTAGATTCAAATCTTACAAATATTGGCGAAGACCACGCTCTTTCTTCTGTTGGAGACAAACAGTCCCCAATACCCTTACCTTCAGGATCACCACAAAGATTGATTTTTATACATCGACCATTTTCATCCAAATTACAATCAAGCCCGCTGCCGTTAATAGCATCGGTAGGTTCTTGTACAGCCCTGACGTAATAGACTATTTCTCTATTGCTGCCTTCAAACTGCTCATCGATAAATTCAACCTGACAGCCCTCTTGGGAGGGTTCACACTCAAAGGTTTTCCACGGGTCTTCTATTAAGGCATTAATCGGCTCTCCTTCATAAACTTGAGGTCTTATTCTTATTACTTCAATCCTCGATATATTCTTTCTTTCGTCAGAAGGATTAAAACACTCGCCTTTACAAAGTCTGTCCAGAACTTCAGAACTTATGTTTTCTTTATCCAAAGCACTGCAACCAGGCAATTGTTTCTGAGCACCCAATGCCTTCACTTGAAACTTAGGAGAAGAAGACATTTCAGTTTCTCCGCCCATAGGAATTTTCGATCCATCTGGATGGTTCACTAAATTGAACCACAATAGGATTCTTTCACCACTGGTAGCGTAAACTTCCCTATTATTTAATGAATTCCAAATTTCTTGTCTATCCTTTGTTTTTGCATGAGCAGCTGCCAAACCACCTGTATACAGAAAAGAGGATCCTCTCTCGGATTGAAGAGGCAAACTGCTCATAAAAACTTGATCTCTTTCAGGGTCAATTTCTTGTGCCGAAGGTAATTTAGGATCAGATAACCTAGGGTTAAGTAAGTTCCTTCCTATTTCGTTGCTCATGTCTGCACGTGACTCAGAATTTAACTTCCTTAAATTCTCTTTATAACCTGGGCCCGGTCTGGCTTGGTGATTATCACTAGAGCCGATAAATCCGTATTTAAATCTGATAACTTCTTCCGAAGAAAAATCCGTTAAAGCCAAAGCATACTGAACTGACATTTGTGGTCGGTAATCAAAAGCGGGTAAAAAACAGTCTTGGCATTGTCCTGAGTTTTTCCACTCCATCGGATCGTATCCAGGAACCGTCAATAAACCAAAAGGGTTAGAGTTAGCATAAAGTTGTCTCGCATCCCCTGCTCTCTTTGTGCACTCTTCATTAGAACCAGCGGCAACCCTACACCTCTCTTTTATAATCTCTCCTGCTTGAAAACAATCTGGCAAGTAGCCCTGACTGGGTAAATTGCAGGACATCTCTCCATTGCCTTGCATTTCAATTGGAGTCCAAGACCTATACTCCTCAGAATTGCCATGACCCGAATAAACTTCAATGAGTCTATTCATAGAAGAATTATGAGCAGTTGAACTAAGTTGAAGATCCCAAGAAGACAAGGGTGGAGAAGTCACTCCCCAGGCACTGCCATGCGGTATAACCAGAAGATCAGAATCAAGCTTTTCAAGTTTTCGGAAAAGCTCTTGTGAGGTATCAGCTTTAACATAACAATCGTAAGAGCCTATCTCTTCGTCCTCTTCGCAATTTTTATAAGATTTGGCAACCAGAGACTTGTATCTCCAATCCAGATAATGTTTACGATTAGGGAAGTCTAAAGCCACTGCGATTGAAGTCAGAAGTGTATTTACACTAGCTGCTCCATCGAAATTTCCTGAATTAGTTGAAATGGGTTTAAGAGGGACTTCATTGTCTTTAATGCCCTTAATAATTATATTTTTATGACCGTAATGAGTACTTTTATCCAGAGAGTTTTGGGTCCATTCCCACCCTAAGAACGGAACTATTGCAGGCTCATCTAGATCTCCAGAAACACTTTCACACTGTTGAATAGAGCGTAAACTATCTTGCCATTCTCTTCTAGTTAACCATTCGGCATGATCAGTAACAGCAAAAAAATCTAAGTTAGAGCAGAATCTAGCGAAGTTACATGCATCAGCCACTGGATGAGTTCCTTCTCCTTGAGCTATCGGAAGGTTTAGCGTTAAGGCATCCAGAGAGTACGTAGTGTGGACATGCAAATCTCCAAAAAGTATTTGTTTTGGTGGCAGTTCAGTGGTTTCTTGGTCTTGTTCGATGCTAGATGAATTAATTTTACTAAACTCAGCTACCTCTCCAGGTCCTTGATAGGTTCCAAACCAGTTAAAGAAAATACCGATAAAAAGAATTAGGATTGGGGAAAGAATGGAAGCTAGGGCGTACAGTAGCCACCTCCTAAAGCGTTTTGCCATTTCTAAACTTAACCGGAAGCGGTTTCAGTTTTAATTAGGTTATAACTTCTCAAGCTATCAAGTTCGATGAAATAATGATCTCTTCTTGGTTTCTCCTTTAAGAGTTCTACCTTAAAAATCTTTCCGTCTCTAAAACTTTCAACTAACCTAATTTTTTCGCCTTTTTTTATCCTATACAGATCTCTTGCATCAATAAAAAGATCGTATGGAGAATCAATAAACTCCCTATTCAGATTAAGTTCTATGGCATCATGTTTGAAATAAAACAGAACGACCGAGTTGTCCCTCTTCAGTTTGAGTTCGTCGCCAACTTCATAAACTACCTTTTCTTTAGCAGCTAAAGAAAGTGTTAGCGTTAACAGGACTGATAGGATTAAGTATTTCATTTCTTAAGAGGGTATTCTCTGATAATTATATCTTCCCGTCTAGGTCCGGTAGAAATCATTACTACTTTAGCTCCACAAAGTTCCTCTACTTTCTCAATGAAGAGAATTGCCTGATCATTTAAATCATTAAAATTTTGAATTCCGGCCGTGGGTTCCTGCCATCCCTCTAATTCTATGTACTTAGGTTCAACATCATTTAGGGCCATTGATTCAATAATTTCTTCTCTCGTCAGTGCACTGGAATAATCAGAACATATCTTGATTTTTTCCAATCCATCTAGAACGTCAATTTTTGTAAGACAGATTCCATCGATACCGTTTAAGTAAACTGAATGCGATAACAGCACCGCATCTAACCAACCGCATCTTCTCGGTCTTCCTGTCGAAGCTCCAACTTCACCGCCTTTTTCAGCAAGGTAATTGCCTATTTCCTCGTTTAGTTCAGTTGGAAATGGACCCTCTCCAACCCTTGTTGTATATGCTTTAGAAATCCCCAGTGAATAATCAATGCTTGTTGCACTTACTCCAGCGCCTGTTGCTATACCGCCCAAAGAAGAGTTACTTGAAGTTACGAAAGGATAAGTGCCTAAACTATAGTCTAATAGAACGCCCTGAGCTCCTTCGAAAAGTACCGTCTTGTCTTCGTCTTTGTATTGTTTTAATTCTGATATTACATTACCGACAAATGGCTTTAATCTTTCCGCTTGCTGAAGATTTCGATCGAGTAACTCATTCAGGTCTTCTAGTTGGGATTCATCGTGCCTTTTGATTAAGAAGTTATATATGTCTAAGGCTTCCTCTAACTTTATTTTCAGCACCTTTGGATCGAATAAATCAGCTACCCTTATTGATCTTCTGCCAACCCTATCTTCGTAAGCAGGGCCTATTCCTCTTCCGGTTGTGCCAATTTTTGTTCCACTTCTTGATCTTTCCCTGAGTTGGTCAATCTTTATATGATAAGACTGAATAAGACACGCAGCGTTACTCACTACGAGTCTCTCTTTTATGTCTCCTATGAACTCGAAAGCATCATCTATTTCAGAAAAAAGGGCGTCCAGACTTATGACCACACCCCTTCCTAAGAAACACTTAATATTTTTATGACAAATAGATGAGGGCAGTAAATGGAATACTATTTTCTTTCCATCAACAATTAAAGTATGGCCGGCATTGTGGCCACCTTGGTATCTAACAGCTGCGTCAATGTCTTTGGATAAAACATCAACTACTTTCCCCTTTCCTTCATCTCCCCATTGCAAACCTAACAGAGAAATAGATTTACTCATTATTAGCACTCAATAAAGATATCTCTGAAGTCGCTAACAAATCCAGATCCTGTTCTCGTCAGATTATTACTCTACTTTAGAGTTATCCAGATATTTAAAAAAGTCACTATCAGGGTCAATTAACAAAATGTCCCCTTTTGTTTCAAAAGTAGACTGATAAGCTTTTAAGCTTCGGGTGAAATCATAAAATTCTGGATCTTTAGTATAGGCTGAAGCATAAGTGGCGGTAGCCTCGGCGTCGCCATCTCCTTTAATTTCCTGAGCTTCCCTATAAGCATCCGCCAAAATGACTGTTTTATCTTTGTCAGCAGTAGCCCTTATCTTCTCAGCTACCTCATTTCCTTGAGCTCTTAGCTCTCTGGCCAGCCTTTCTCTTTCTGTACGCATTCTGTTGTACACAGATTCGCTTACTTCAAGGGGTAAATCTATTCTTTTAACCCGAAGATCTATTACTTCAACACCAAGTTCATTCTGGGCTATCCCGTCTAACATAGAGGTTAAGGAATTCATAAGCTGGTCCCTTTCTCCTGAAACAACTTCTTTTACAGTTCTAACACCAAATTCATTTCTCAAACCAGTATCCACCCTTTGGCTCAGAAGACGCTTAGCTCTTTCTTCATCCCCTCCGGTTGTAGTGAAATATTTAGCTACGTCTTTAACTCGCCATTTAATGAAGGAATCAACCATTAGCGCTTTCTTTTCTGAAGTAAGATACCTCTGAGGTTGAGCATCTAAAGTCAATATTCTTGAATCAAAATAACGCACTGAGTTAATGATTGGCCACTTAAAGTGTAATCCGGGTTCAACATCGAACTGCACAATCTCTCCAAATCTGAGTTTTACTGCTCTTTCAACTTCACTTACCACAAATAGAGATTGTGAAACAAATATGACCGCAATAAGACTAAAAGCCGAAATAAATAAGTTAGATTTTTTCATTTATAAACTCCTCTTATTGCCTGTTTCTTTTTCTGATCTCTTCAATCACACGATCAGTTAATTCTCTAATGGATGTACTGCCGCTTGGGCTGGAACCTGAAGGTTGTACCGACACACTTTCTTCACTTTGTCTGGCTATCTTATCCAGTGGTAAATAAAGAATATTGTTTCCCCCTTCAACATCCACCATAACTTTTGTGCTGTTAGACATTACGTTTTGCAGTGCATCTAGATAAAGTCTATTTCTTGTTACCTCCGGAGCTTTTTGATACTCAGAAAGTAATAAATCAAATCTGGTAGCTTCACCTTGGGCTTCAGCCACAACTTGAGCTTTGTAGGCTTCCGCATCTTGGATCATCCTTTGTGCTTGACCTCTGGCTTCTGGAACCAGTCCATTGGCGTAAGTCTCCGCTTCATTTCTAACCCTGACCTCGTCTTCTCTGGCTTTAATAACATCATCAAAAGCTTCTTGAACTTGATCTGGTGGGGCTGAATCTTCAATGTTTACAATTACCACCTGTAAACCTGTCTCATATCGATCCAGATAGTCCTGGAGTCTGGCTTTGGTTAATTGTGCTATTTGCTCCCTTCCAGTGGTTAAGGCGTCATCCATAATTGAACTACCTACAACGTGCCTCAAGGCACTCTCTGTCGCTTGAGCTAAACTGTCGTCAGGGTTTCGGATGTCTAAAACGTATTTTTCAGGATTATTAATCTGGTACTGGACTGAAATAGTAACTTCGACAATATTTTCATCTTTTGTAAGCATCAAAGCATCGTGTCTATGGGGCCTTACTCTAACGACATCGACGATTGTCCAACTATCAATGATTGGAGGATTCCAGCGTAAGCCCGGACCTTTGGTTTCCATGTATTCACCCAGTCTCAAGACCACTGATCGCTCCGCTTGTTCTACCTGATAAATTCCCATACCAACCCAGATAAGAACAACTAGTATGAAGCCAGTAAAAATATTCTTTTTTGAGAATCCAGGTCCAGACCCTCCAGAAGATCCGCCTAAAATACTATTTAATCTTTCTTTAAATTTATTAATGGCCTCATCTATGTCAGGAGGACCATCTTTTCTGCCCCAAGGGTCTTTATTATCATTTCCATTCCAAGACATTAAATTACTTCCTTTATATTATTTTTCTTTAAGTTTATATCTTTATCAGAAATTAGATTGCCTAGTTCCTTTTCATCTATTTCAAGCTGCAATTGTATCAGACCTGTATCACTTGTTGTCTCTTCTAACACCCTACCAAGAGAATAAAGTTGGGCTCTAATTTTTCCTTGATTTGGTTGTAATTCAACCCATTCCTTAACCATTGATTTTTTTCTGTTGAGCTGGATCGAGTTTATAAGATCATTCATGCCGATATTATTTAAAGCAGACATCCAAACCTCAGTATTGCTACTAGTAACTTTTTTACCATTTATCTCCATATCTACTTTGTCAGATTTATTGTTAACACGAATACAGGGTATATCGGATATTCCCAATTCTTTCAAAATCAAAGAAACTTGTTCAGTTTTATAAATAAAGTCAGGATCAGAAATATCAACCACATGAACTAAAAGGTCAGCTGACTTCAATTCATCTAAAGTAGCTTTAAAGGACTCGATTAATTCAGTGGGCAAGTTGGATATAAACCCAACTGTGTCTGAAAACAGAATATCGTCTAAACCCGTAACAGAATTTTTTCTAGTCACTGAATCAAGCGTAGCAAAAAGTTTATCTGCAGCGTATAGCTGACTTTCAGTCAATAAGTTAAATAAGGTTGTCTTACCCGCATTGGTATAACCAACTAAAGCAACCAAGGTTTGATTGCCCTTATTCCTTGAATAACGATTTACTTCTCTTTGTTTGTGAGACTTGTTTAACCTATTTTTTATATTTTTTATTCTTTGATTGATGAGCCTTCTATCTGTTTCTAACTGAGTTTCTCCTGGGCCCCTTAAGCCTATACCGCCTTTTTGTCTTTCTAAGTGACTCCATCCCCTTACTAGTCGAGTAGAGAGATGCGATAACTGGGCAAGCTCTACTTGGAGCTTACCGATGTGACTGGATGCTCTTTTTGCAAATATATCTAAAATCAGCCCCGTTCTATCTAAAACTCGAGCTTTGAATATATTTTCAAGATTTCTTTCTTGAGAAGGCGTTAATTCATGATTAAAGATAACTAATTCTGATTCGGTTTCATTTATAAAATCTTTTATTCTTTCAGCTTTTCCTTTAGTTATAAATAAACCCGCTGTAGGTTTGGCCTGTTTAGAAAAATCTTCACGAGCTATTTCTGCTCCTGAAGACACAACCAACTCTTTAAACTCATCGAAGGCATTTAAAGGAGAAAAATCATCTCTTCCTTTAGCAAACTCAATCTGAACTATTACGGCTTTCTGATCAACGGATTCAAACATTTCCTGTATCAACTGGTTAGCCTCAACTTTTCTTGTATCAATTCAAGTGCGCCTTCAGTGTCTTGATTTACCCAATGTAAATTTTTCCATTTTCTCAACCAAGTCATTTGGCGCTTAGCTAATTGTCTTGTGGCGTTCACTGCTTTTGCTGTCATTTCTTCGTAAGTAGACTTGCCCTCTAAATAATCACATATTTGCCTGTATCCTACACTTTTCATAGAACTTTTCGTTAAATCCATCTGCTTTAAGTCCAGCAATTTTTCAACTTCTTTCACTAGTCCTCTTTCTAACATTAATAAGAACCTAGTTTTAATATCTTCTCTTAAAGATTCTCTACTTTTAGGTTCAACAGCAAATTGAATAACCCTTTTTGTTTTTACTAAGTCGCTTCCCTTATCTCTCTTTCTCCATTCAGTCATGGTTTTCGAGCTAACCCTATAGACTTCCAAGGCTCTTTGTATTCGCTGAGAGTCGTTGGGATGGATCCTTTGAGCAGATTCTGGATCAACTTTCAATAATTTTTTGTGCAAGAACCCCCATCCGTATTTTTCTGCCTGATCAGATATTTCATTTCTTACCTCTTGGTTAGCTTCAGGCATCCTGGAAATCCCGCTGAGTAAAGATCTGAAATAAAGCATGGTTCCACCCACTAACAATGGCACTTTGTTTGATCTGTCACATAAATTTATTTCTCGGGTCGCGTCCAGAATAAAAAGAGCAGTCGAATACGATTTCCATGGATCTATAAAACTAACTAGTTTATGTGGGTATTTATCCAAAATATCTTTTGAAGCTTTACCGCTTCCAATATCCATACCTTTGTAAACTTGCACGGAATCAACACTGATAATCTCCGATGAAACTAATTTAGCTAGTGAGATAGCCAAATCGGTTTTGCCAACCCCGGTCGGGCCCATAATAGTTACAAGAGGCAATCTCTCGTCAGTCATTTAAATCTCTTAGAAGAAGACAAATGATCGCACCACTACATTTCTGCGGCAGGGGGCGTCTTCTGGCGCAGTTGGGTCAATGCAGGCGGAGTGAAAAGACCAGCGTGACACTGAACCATCAGTAATAGAGTCATAGCATTTGAGCATAGAAACCTCGGTGGGTTTTTGTTGGGGAAACCAATACCAATCGTGCTCGGGGCGATAGGTAAATCGTGTGGTCTCACCAACCCGGTCGTCGTAGACACGATAGTTAGTGATGTAGGGTTGATTGGCGAAAGAAGGCCAGGCACAAAGCACAAAGGGATTCTGTTGCACTGTCTCCATGGGTTTGGCTAGATTGATTGACATGAATCGTCGTGACATCTTCGCGTCAGCTTCTTCTTCGGTATAGTGTTGCTCGCGCCCAAAGTTACGAAGGTTTTTTGTAAGCAGCTCACGACAACGTACCCTGCCGCTATTATCGTTTAGATCGTTGTGCACAAGGTTTGCGTAAAAGGCATTGACTCCTGGATTCTTATTATCCTGATCTTCAGTACGGTCGCCCTCGTAGTCCTTATCAAACACATCATGGTTGTAGACAAACGCATCAGTCGCATCTGGAAAAAAATTCAAGAGAAGTTTCTCCATTTCCGGATAGAAAACTCGCTCTACCTCTTCTGCATCATAAAAATTCTGGCACTGTGATTCACAGTGTGCCAATGAAACCCCTAGTTTATCCATGCATTCTGGACTGTTTGGTGAGAGTCCAGCATGGTACTCCGCAATTCTTCTAGCATCCCGTAATACCTGTGGAAAGTAGAGGCATCGCCTCCCCTGATCTTGTTCTTCCTTCCCCAAAGCTTTTGCTTCGTCTTTACGTAAAGGGTCTTTCCAGATTGCATTCGACGAGACAATGGAGTACGACGGTTGCTCATAAATGGTATAGCGTAGCGGGAGCGCTAAGCCGCCTTCTGGAGCTTTTATATTGTTGGCCTGAATATGCGCCAAACACTCTGAGTAGTTTCGAAAACCAACCCCCCACTCAGTCTCAATCGGTCCTGGGGGTGCGTTTTCAAGCTTGTCCATAAAAGCCTGCCCTTCTCCTGTAGCTATCTGTTTGAGAGCTGCTTCTGTTGCAGCAGCAGTTCCTGCATCCCCATCCTGATCAAATGACATGTAGGATAAGCCTCCGTTCGCAGCAAAGGGAGCCGGCTGCCCCACCGTAAGCTCAAAGGGAGGTATATATGACGAAACTTTTTTCATGTTCTTAATTTTAAATCAAAAATCTAAAGATTCTTCTTTAATTTCACTCTTTTCTTCTTAAGTAATTAGCAATAAAAGAAAACCGACCACAAATTAAATTATTTGTAGTCGGTTTTTTAGCTGCAATCTTAAGTTAAGTCGTAACTTCTTTCTTCGTGTTCCGTTACATCTAATCCTTCGTTCTCAGATTCTTCTGAAACTCTTAAATCAGTTACTAGACCAACAAGTTTCAAAATCACCCAAGAAGCAACAGCGGTCCAAAGACCTATGACCAGAATACCTTTAAGTTGGATTACTAATTGGACCATTGGGCCACCTTCGGCTATACCGCTGGCTCCAGATCCTAAGAAACCACCTTCCGTGCCGACAAAACTTATCATAATGATACCTAACATTCCGCCGACTCCGTGCACAGGGAATACGTCTAGGGAATCATCAACACCAAAGACTCCTTTCACTGCTTGGGTAGCGTAATAACAAACTGACCCTGCTAATAATCCTATTAAAAGAGCGCCTTCTGGTCCTACAGTACCCGCAGCCGGTGTAATGGTAGCTAAGCCGGCAACCATTCCTGTTGCGATACCTACTACAGTCGGTTTTCCTTGTTTTATCCACTCAAGTGCCATCCAAGTAAAAGCGCCCAAGGCAGCACTTATATGAGTAACCAGCATAGCCATGCCAGCATCAGTACTCGCAGCAACAGCACTTCCGGCATTAAAGCCAAACCATCCAACCCAAAGCATGGCAGCTCCCATAACGACTAAACTTCTGTTATGAGGTGGCATGGGTGATCCCGGAAAGCCTTTTCTTTTACCCAAGACTAAAGCTGCGACTAACGCGCCGACTCCACAAGTTAAGTGAACGACCAGTCCTCCAGCAAAATCAATTACGCCCCATTGAGCCAATAGTCCGCCTCCCCAAACCATGTGACAAGCAGGGAAATAAACCAGTGTTAACCACAAAGCTGAAAAAAGACACATGGCTGAAAACTTCATCCTCTCAGCAAAAGCGCCGACCACCAAAGCGGGGGTGATAATGGCAAAAGTCATTTGGAACATAACAAACACGGTCTCTGGAATCGTTCCAGACATACTGTCCCTACCAATGCCCGAAAGAAAAGCGGCACTTAGATCACCAACAAAAGCTCCATCGCCACTAAAGGAGAGACTGTAGCCGTAAACGACCCAAATAATAGAAGCAATACATGCGATGGCAAAACATTGCATCAAAACTGAAACAGCGTTCTTGCTTCTAACTAAACCGGCATAAAATAAAGCCAACCCAGGCAAAGTCATAAAAAGGACTAATGCCGTTGAAGTCAACATCCAAGCCGTGTCTCCAGTATCTAGGCCTTCGGCGGATACCGATATTGAAAATAGACCCAGAGTAATTAATAAAAATTTCTTAAACATAAATACCTCTCAAAATTAAATCTCTATAAGGCGTCCTCATTGAGTTCGCCAGTTCGAATCCTCATCACCTGATCAAGATTAGAAACAAAGATCTTTCCATCTCCTATTTTCCCAGTATTAGAGACCTTAGAAATTGCCTCTATCACTGCTTCAGAGTTTTCATCACTCACAGCGATCTCAATCTTTGTTTTGGGTAGGAAATCGACAACATACTCAGAACCTCTATACAGCTCAGTATGTCCTTTTTGTCTGCCAAATCCTTTAACGTCGGTTATGGTTAAACCGGTGACGCCCACATCGGATAATGCTTCCCGTACTTCATCTAATTTATAGGGTTTAATTATTGCAGTTATTAACTTCATAAAACCTCCATCTAAAAATTAAAAAAAACGTATTTCTACATATATTTATATGCAATTATTGTGCCAATTAGAAATATAGACTCTTCAAGGATAGAAAAGCTATCCAAGTGAGTCTTGAGTGCAAAAAAGATTAGGTTGCACCAAGTTAAGGCAGAAGGTTACCTAGTTAAGATAATAATTTGGATAAAGGCTTGTTAAGGAATTTATTTATCTCGATCAAAACTCCCCTATTCTTTTCAAAAACTTTAGCTGAAGCTTTTCCTATTCTTGCCCTTTTTCGAGGCTTAGAAATCATTTCGATAAAAAAGTCGGAAAGTTCTTTTTGTTGTTCAATTAAAAAGAGGGCTTTGTCCTCTTGCAGTTCATCTGCGATTTCTTGGAAGTTTCTCAAGCTCTTTCCTGAACTCAAGGGCAATCCAAGAGAAGCCGGTTCAAGTAAATTTTGACCCCCGTGATCCACTAAACTGCCTCCGACAAAGGCCACGTCTGAAACCGAGTAAAGAAAATTTAACTCTCCCATGGTGTCTCCTAGAAGAACCTTTGTTTCAGGTGTCACATCGTCCTTTTGAGAGCGTCTCGCGACTGACAGATCTCTGTTCTGAATATATTCAAATACGGTCTCAAACCTTTCAGGGTGTCTCGGCACGATAATGAGTAGAGCATCTTCAGCTTCTTCAAGAATTTCAAGAAACGCATCCAGAACAAACTCCTCTTCAGTTTCATGGGTACTGGCAGCAATTAAAGTAGGCCTTTGTTCACCCTCAGACCAAGAATCTCTGATGGAACTTGAAATGGAATGCATTTCTTCAGGCACTTGTTGATCAAATTTTAAATTACCACACACCTCAATTTTTAAATTAGTGTTTATCTCTTTAAATCTGTTCGCATCCGAGTCGTATTGAGCGATTAACAGATTTAAATTACCTAAGGCTTCCGCAGCCAACGGTTGAATCACGTTGTATTTATCTTTCGATTTCTCAGACAACCTGGCATTAACCAAGGCCGTAAAAATTCCCCTTTCTTTACAGACGGCAAGGATATTTGGCCAAATTTCCGTTTCCAAAACGATAACCGCTTTGGGATTCCATCGGTCTAAAAATACATTAAGACAAGCAGGGAGATCCAAGGGTACATATTGATGTTTTACTCGGGCACCCATCTTATCCAGAAGAATTTTAGACCCCGTAGGAGTGCTGGTTGTGACTAATATTTCAGAATTACTGTAAGTATCTAAAAGACTCCTGACCAGAGGTATTGAGGCGTTAACTTCGCCTACAGAAACGGCATGAATCCATAAAACAGTCTTTCCTTCAGTCGGTAAATTAGATCCATACCCCAGTCTCTCCCCCCATCTCTTTAAGTAGTCAGGATTCTGAACGGCCCTTATTATTAACCGAATAAAATATAAAGGGAGAGCTAAATAAAAGATAGCTGTGTAGATCAGTCTCAGCATCAGTCTATGCTAACATATCAAACCTTAGGCAAACGACCCACCCCATGATCATAGTAACTGGTTGCAACGGCTTTATCGGTTCAAATTTAGTTGTAAAACTTAACGAACTCGGTATTAAAGATATTATCGGAGTGGATGACCTGTCCAAGAAAGACAATCTTGCCAATATCGCCCATTGTGAACTCGCGGAACTTCTGGATTTAAAAGATTTTGAAAATGACTATCTGGACCAGAATAAGAACATTGACCAGGTAACCCATATTTTCCATCAAGGCGCTTGCTCTGACACCATGGAGTGGGATGCCGAATACATGATGAAAAACAATTATTCGTTTTCGCAAAAACTGCTGGATTTAGCGGAAAAAAATTCAGTTTCATTTATTTATGCGTCTTCGGCTTCCGTGTACGGAGACGGCAAACAATTTGCAGAGGAGCGAGAAAACGAAAACCCCATCAATTTATATGCTTTTTCTAAATACCTATTTGATCAATTAATCAGGCAGAAAATTAATGAAAGCAAGATACAGATAGTCGGTTTGAGATACTTTAATGTATACGGTCCCAATGAAGCGCACAAGGGCCATATGGCGAGCGTCGCCTACCATCTCCATAAACAATTAGAAAAGGGAGATGAAGTTAAGCTTTTTGAAGGCTCTGATGGCTACGAAGCCGGAGAACAAAGACGTGATTTTGTCTACGTAGATGACGTGGTGAAAGTTAATCTCTGGTTCAAGGAAAATCCAGAGGTCTCGGGGATTTTTAACGTCGGGACTGGCAAGAGCCAGACTTTTAACGAAGTCGCCAATTCCGTTATCAATTTCCACGGCAAAGGCTCAATTCAATACATCCCCTTCCCCAAAGAGCTAGTCGGTTCCTACCAAAGTTTTACGGAAGCCGATATAAGTAAGCTAAGAACTGCGGGTTATCAGGACGACTTTTTGGATGTTCAAACCGGAGTCCAACTTTATCTAGAGAAACTGAGTAACTGGCCTAAAAATGAAAGTTGATAAAAACGAACCTTACAACAACGAAGTAAGTTTTGAGGCTGTCATGCTAAGCCCAAGGTACTTTCTAACTTGGTTGGGAATGGGGCTTCTTTATCTAACCAGTCTTTTACCAATTCAATTGCAATTATTCCTAGGAAAGCTTTTAGGCTGGATCCTCTATGCATCAGGCACCCACAGAAAAAAAATTGTCGAGATAAACCTTAAGCTTTGCTTTCCTAACATAACCGAAGGAACCCGAAAGGAAATGGTTAAGGAGGTATTTAAGGACATGGGTAAAGGGTTACTGGAAACCGGGATAGCCTGGTGGCGATCAGATAAATTCATTGAAAAGCTGATAACCAAGCAATCGAACTTTGAACTTCTAGATGCGGTTAATGAAGGTTGCATTATCTTGCTCAAACACTCCACTCATGCGGAGTTGGATATAAGAATGACTTCAAGTATTTTTGAAGCAGGCGGCATGTATAAAGACCAGACAAATAAGGTGATGAATTACTTGATGATTAAAGCCCGAAATAAATACTTATTCGGTACCTTTACCAATCGTCAAACCAGAAGAGGTATCAGGTTTCTTAATAATGGCTTGAAATTTATGTACGCAGCCGATCAGGATTATGGCACTAACGGTGCAGAATTTGTGCCCTTTTTTGGAGTACCAGCGGCTACGGTAACCCTCCCATCAGATCTATTTAAAAAAGGCACTAAGATTTTCTTTTTTAATGTTGTGCGGGTCGGCTCTGGTTACGAAATTACCCTGAAGGACATAGGTTCTAAGGCCAATGAAGAAAATTTCTTAAAGCTAATGAACGAAACTTATGAAGAAGCTATTTTAAAGGAACCCACACAATACTTCTGGATGCACAGAAGGTTTAAAAATAGACCCGAAGGCGAAGAAGACTTTTACCCTTATTGGAAGAAAAGAGAAGAAAGAAGGGAGAAAAAGAAAAATAAAACAGCTTAATGGTTCTATTCTTCAGATGTCGTAAGAAACCACCAAG
>LUQU01000005.1 GCA_001628005.1 SAR86 cluster bacterium REDSEA-S09_B4 | reverse complement strand
CCAAACTTGAGAGAGTAGAATGAACTGTATCTTGCTCCGACAAGATTCTTTTCTCCGATCTTATTTCCTACTATTACAGAAGCTGCCATTCCAATACTAAGAGGCACCATAAATAAAAAACCACCAATATTTATTGCAATCCCATGGGCGGCTACTACATCAGCTCCTAGCCTGCCGAGAATCAATGTTGCTCCGCTAAACATACTTAATTCTATGAAATTAGATATACCCATCGGCAGACCGCCTCTGAGGATTTCTTTTATCACTTTTAATGAAGGCAGCTCAAACCTCTTAAAAAACTCTGTAGGGGCATAAATCTCTTTTCTGAACTTTATGTAAAGAGTAAGGACAATTAATGAGGTCCAAGTACCTATGATGGCAGAAAGTCCAGAGCCTCTAGCACCCATTTCAGGAAAACCCCAGTTTCCATATATAAAAGCGTAGTTACCCAGAATAGCTAGAACTAGAATTAATGTATTAGTTAATGTGATTGGAATTGGTCTTTTTATGCCTTCACTCAAAGACCTCAATGGTTGCATTAACAAAATTGCAGGAATAGCAAAAGTGAAAGTAGCTAGGTATTCTTTTGCATGAAAAATAATTTCATCTTCTATATCCATAATGCTGAGAAAATTAGGCACAATAAACAGAGCAGTCATACCAATTAAAATTATAGGAATCATCAGCCAATAGGCTTGTCTAACAAGCGGACCTATCTCACTTACTTTTCTAGCTCCATAGAGCTGGGCAACCATTGGGGTAACAAAAAAAATTAAACCGCCAAGACTGAGAAAGATAGGGAACCAAATAGCATTAGCAGTCAGAATCCCGGCCAGAACATCTTTGGAGTAGTTTCCTGATTGGATTACTGCATTTATACCGATGAGAGATAACGCAGCTTGAGAAAAGAACATTGGTAACCCCAATTTTATGAATTGGATTAATTCAGAAGTAGACTTCTCAGAAAGGAAAAACCTTAAGAATTTTTTTAGGAGTTGTGCCATGGAGGGAGGCTATTTTATCATGATGCAACGATTAAGAATTAAGGAAAAATTATCAGACAAGATAACCGACCCTATTGGCTGAAGAGATTGGTCTCTGGATTTGTAAATCTATATGTTCAGTACCACTTAGCTCCCCAATTTGAGACTTTAGGCGAGAGACCTACTTTCATGGGCGCTAAGCATGTTGATATTTTTGGGACCGGTATCAATGTTGGAAAGAGTGCAACATTTGTCGCTACTTCAGATAGCAATATCAGATTGACTACGTGGAACTTAGGTGAATTTGATGGAAAGATCTATGCAGACGATTTTTGTCTTTTTACTCCAGGAGTAAGAATAGCAGCTGCTACCGAGATCAAAATAGGAAAAGGCTGTATGTTTGCTAATGGCTCTTATGTGGCTCTTATGTTTCCGATGCTGATTGGCATGGAATATACAAAAGAGCAGAACCTGTCGGAAATACTAAGAAAGTTGAGCTTAAAAATAATGTTTGGATAGGAGATAGGGCGGTTGTAGGGAAAGGGGTTACTGTGGGCGAAAATTCTATAGTTGCAGCGGGAGCAATAGTAGTTAAAGACGTTCCAGACAATGTTATCGTTGGCGGTAATCCAGCCAAGATTATAAAAGAGTTAGATCCTCAAGAAGAGAAAGTAACCAGAATGGATCTTTTTGAAGACCCGGTTGCTTTAGAGGAACTATACGATTATCTAGATAAGATTGATTTAAAACAAAACAGTTTATTTGGCTGGTTGAGAAGTCGAATAATTCCATCAAATAAGCACTAGTTATAAATAATAACTTTAAAAAAATTACATTTTTAAAAATCTTTTTTGTGTGATATGTTAAGAAAAAACTTTGGAGGTTTTGTGATGAAAAAAATTAACAAAATAATACTAACTTTTACTTTAGTTGCTTCGTCAGGTCTATACGCTCTGCAAGGACTGAATGTAATAACTATCACTACAGATGATCCTGTAGGCTACCTAAAATGGTTAACTGAAAGTCAGCCTATTTTTCAAAAAGCTCAAGGAGATAATGTTCTTGCTTCAGGAATTTGTTCACCTGTTGCTGGTGGAGCTGATGTAAATGAGCACTATGTTTGGAATTTTGCTCCTTCCGTTTCGGCTATGATGTCTAACCCTGAATTTTTTACTGACCCAAATGTACAAAGAGCTATTAGAAAGATAGCTTCGAAGAGAGAAGTAACTAGGAGAGACATGATGTTCGCAATTAAAGGTGGTGAAGTAGGAGGTCCAGGTACATCAACAGCAAATTACAATCTTATCTCAAGTACTGATGACGCTAGTGGTTATGCTTCAGCTTTAACAAGAATGGAAATTGCTGCAGCAGATAATGGATTTGAAGACATTTCAGTTGCTCTTTATGGATCAGTAACTTCTGGAGATAGGGCAGGAACTGTAATGGCAAGTGTTCAAGCTCCAACTTCTGAAAGGCTAGGAGCTTTTTTTGATCAAAGAGATTCTGCTTGGATGACTCAAGCGATGTCAGAATTTAATAGTATTAGGACACCTGTAATTGATTTTATGATGACTTGCACAGTTCTTTCGGTTAACAATTAATTTAAATCTCATAAGGAGAAAATATGAAAAAATTTATCAAATATATAGTCTTTATAAGCCTTGCTTCATTTAGTTATTTAACTTTTGCAGATAACCACGTGCCAAAAACATATGCTATGGAAGGTTTTCAATGTGATTTTGCTGACGGAAAGGATCTTAATGACGTATTAAGAGTAGCTTCTAAATGGGATAAATGGTCAGATACCAACTATTCTGTTCCTTATGCTGCTTGGGTTATGGTTCCGTTTTACCAAACTAAATCTGATTTTGGATTTGACCTAGCCTGGCTTGGTGTTTCAGATAGTTGGCAAGAATTAGGTCAAGCTCAGGATGAATGGATGGAAAAAGGTCAAAGGCTACAAGCAGAGTTTGATTCAGTGAGTCCTTGTGACAATCATGTTGCTTATTGGGTTTGGACTATGAGAGAAGCTGAAGAGACAAGTCCTAAGGGATATTTAAGTGTTCGTGGTTGTAACAACAATGAAACTACAACCTTAGAACAAATAAATGCTGCAAGTGCTAAACGAAATGAATACTTTGATTCTTTAGGAATGGATTCTGCTATTTATGCCTGGTTCCCTGGTGCTGGCAGTCCCCTAGAGAATTCATATGATTATCTAGAAGTATGGGCTAATTCTTCTATGAAAGAATGGGGCATAGTACCTGATGCTTGGCTTTCAGGAAATCCAGACCCTTCCGGACTTTCAGACCTTAGAGAGTGTGATACTCCAAGGGTTTACTATTCTCAGTATGTTGGTGGAAAAACTACTGAGTAAAAAAATAAGTTAAAGTAATCTAAAAATTAGTAACACTCACAAAAGTGGCCGTTTTTTTGTAAATAGGTCTTTAACTAAACCTTATATATAATTAATGTTAGGAGATGGGACTAATGGCAAAAGATTACAAACCACAGGACCTTCTATCTAAAGAACAGCTCAAGGTTATAAGACAGAAGAGGGACTGGATAAATGTAGTTTCTATTTCATCAAATTGGCTTCAAATTTTGGCAGCTATGGCATTATTCTTTTACTTTCCAAATATCTTAACTTTCTTATTTTCAGTGGTAGTAGTTGGCACAAGACAGTTTGCTTTAGCTGTTTTAGCTCATGATGCAGCGCACAATCTTCTGTTTTCAAATGCAAAAATTAATGATCTAGCTGCACAATGGTTTTGTGCTTTTCCAATATTTTCAGATAATCGCCCTTACAGACCATATCATTTAGCTCATCACAGATTCACTGAAACAGAAAATGACCCCGATTTAAGTTTAAGTGCCCCTTTTCCTATAACGAAAGCAAGTTTCCGAAGGAAAGTAATTAGAGATTTAACCGGTCTCACTGGATTAAGGCGATATTCAATAGCAATCAAGTCTATTTTTTCTACTGAAGCTGTTACTTTTGCAGAAAAAATTATGAAAATATTAAATAAGTTGGGTGGATTTTTATTAACCAACTTAATTCTCTTCAGTCTAATTTCTGTTTTTTTTCATTGGTCGGTTTATTTTTTGCTTTGGTGGATACCCGCATTCACGTATTACAGTCTAATAGTTAGAATAAGGAATATTGCAGAACATTCAGTTACCCCAGGTGAAACGAATCTCAATAACACCAGAACCACTAAAGCTTCTTTATTAATCAGATATCTAATGGTGCCTCATCATGTCAATTTTCACTTAGAGCATCACCTCTTTACCAACTGTCCTTGGTACAATCTGCCTAAAGTGCATGAAATGCTTAAACAAAAGGAACTAAGCGATAAAATGTGTGTTGAGAATTCTTATTTTTCTGTTTTAAAACAAGCAACATCAGGATAGCTTCTATGTCTAATGAAAAAGAATCTAACGATTTAACACCTGAACAGCGTTATGTAACTCAAGATCATGGCACTGAGCCTGCCTTTAGTGGTAAATACAACGACACCAAAACAGAAGGTTCCTATAATTGCGTTTGTTGTGGTGTGGAACTCTTCAGTTCTTCCAGCAAATTTGATTCGGGAACTGGATGGCCAAGTTTTTGGGAACCGGCCTCAGAGGAAAGTGTTGAAACTCAAGAAGATCTAACCTTGGGCATGAAAAGAATTGAAGTACATTGCCAAAATTGCCAAGCTCATTTAGGTCACGTGTTTCCTGATGGTCCTCAACCGACAGGCCTTAGATATTGCATTAATTCTGTTTCTTTAGATTTAGAACCGAAAAATTTAGAAGAGGATTGAAGCTGAATTCAGAAAAACAAGAAACGCAAACAAATCGAAACCCTATCAAATTACTAGCTAGTTCTAGCATTGTTAGCTTGTGGACTTTCCTTTCCCGAGTTTTGGGTTTGGTGAGGGACATTGTATTCACTTCTCTTTTAGGGGCTGGGGTTGCTTTAGATGCTTATGTAGTTATAACCAAAATACCCAATGTTTTTCGTAGAATTTTTGCTGAAGGAGCATTTAACCAAGCTTTTGTACCAGTTCTGTCTGAGTACAAAGAAAATAGTGATGAATCTGAAGTAAAAGTTTTAGTTAATAACGTTTTTGGTGTTCTCTCTTCAGCATTATTTTTACTAACTCTAATTGTGCTCCTTTTAACACCTGCCTTTATCTTTATTTTTGCACCAGGATTTTACTCCGAGCCTATCAAAAATGAATTGGCAACTGATATTTTAAGGATAACCTTTCCGTATCTGCTGTTTGTCTCTTTAGTGGCCTTTTCTGGTTCCATAATGAATACTTATGGAAAATTTTCAGTACCGGCATTAACACCTGTTTTCTACAACCTGACGTTAGTGGTAACAGCTGTATGGATTGCCCCTCTCTATGAAGTGCCTATTTATGCCATAGCTTGGGGGATGTTTGCTGCAGGTTGCATTCAGCTTTTGATACAGATCTACCCTTTACTTAAACTAAAGTTATTTCCTTCCTTCTCCTTTAATCTAAATCATCCTGGAGTCAGAAAAGTGCTTTATTTGATGATTCCAGGAGTTATTGCTGGTGGCGTCAGTCAATTAAATATGCTAGTAGATACAATATTGGCATCTTTTTTACCCACAGGCAGCCCCACATGGCTTTATGTATCGGACAGATTAATGCAGTTGCCTTTGGGCATTTTTGCTATTGCAATAGGTACCGTTATATTGCCTAAGTTATCTTCACTTCATCAAAATTCAGATCAAGATGGATTCTCAAAAACAATGGACTGGTCTTTAAGATTAGTCATGTTAATAGCAATTCCTTCGATCTTAGGCTTAGTACTCTTATCAGAACCTATTATCCTTACTCTATTTGAAAGAGGAGAGTTCTTGGCAACTGATACTACTCAGGCTTCTTATAGTTTAATTGCTCTGGCATTAGGACTCATAGCTTTTATGTTAATAAAGGTTCTAACCCCCAGTTTTTTTGCTCGTCAGGACCCCCAGACCCCTTTAAAAGTTGCACTAGCTTCAATGATTGTTAATGCTTTTTTAGCCTGGCTGTTAGCCTTTTACTTAGGCCTAAATCATGTCGGTCTGGCCATGGCAAGTTCCATTGCAGCGTATTTCAGTATTTCGATATTGTTGTTCATCTTATTAAAAAATAAGATCTATGAAGTTCAGAAAGGATGGATAGTTTTTTTTGGAAGAATAGTAATCGCATGTTTATTGATGGCTTTAATAGTGCACTTTACGAATATAGAGACTTTTGCATGGCGAGAGTTAGAACAAGTAGAACGCTTTATTAGGCTCTTTCTTGTAATTATAAGTGCCGTAGCTGGGTATCTTGCCATGCTATGGCTTTTAGGGCTTAGACTGACTCATTTAAAAGGTTAGTGATGTACTTGATTAGAGGAATAAGAAACATAGAACTATACAGATCTAAGTTTTCTGAAATCTCCACAGTTGCAACTATAGGAAACTTCGATGGACTTCATCTTGGGCATCAACAAATACTAAAGTTCATGGAACAAGAAGCTCAGAAAAATAATTTAAAGAAGTTAATTATCTTTACTGAACCGCATGCTCAAGAGTTTTTTGCAGAAGCGGCTGGATTAGAAACTTCAAAACCACCAAGAATATTTCCGTGGCAGGAAAAGGTAAGAAAGATGAAAGAGCTCAATGTCGAGTTTGCTTTCTTTCTTAAATTTAATAATCAGTTAAGGTCTATGACGCCTGAAGACTTCTTAAACAAAATTTTGTTAAGGCTCAGTATTAAAAAATTAATAATTGGAGATGATTTTAGGTTTGGAGCAAATAGGGAAGGCGACTTTACTCTGCTAAAAGAGTGGGGTTCTGAAAATGGCATAGAAGTTTCTAATACTGAAACCTATGAAATACAAGGCGAAAGGGTGAGTAGTACTCGAATAAGAGAAGCTTTAACAATAAATGATTTTGAATTGGCAAGTAAATTGCTAGGCAGGCCTTTTACTTATTCAGGAAAGGTAGTTTATGGTAATCAGTTAGGTGTGCAACTAGGTATTCCTACAGCAAATTTATGGCTTCCTAAGAATAAATTGCCCATATCAGGAGTCTATATAGTTAAGGCATTACTCAATGGTAGAGAGCTGAACGGAATAGCTAACATGGGCACAAGGCCTACAGTAGGTGGAGAGTCCCCAGTTTTAGAAGTTCACCTATTAAATTTTTCAGAAAATATTTATGGCAAACGATTAACAGTAGAATTTTTGAAGAAAGTAAGGGATGAAAAGAAATTTGAAAATTTAGAGGCCCTAAAAAAGCAGATTTTTAAAGATATTTCTACAGCTGAGAGTTATTTCGTATAAAGTGCAAAAAATCTATCATGAAAGACTATAAAGACACTCTTAATTTGCCCAAAACAGAGTTGGCAATGAAAGCTAATCTACCTAATAAGGAGCCAGAATTATTAAAGTATTGGGAGGAGATAGATCTATATAAAAAATTAAAGGAAAAGGGACAAGGAAAGGAAAAATTTATTCTTCATGATGGTCCTCCTTATGCTAATGGAGCAATTCATACAGGTCATGCAGTCAATAAAACCCTCAAAGACATAGTAGTTAAATCACAAACTCTTAGTGGAAAGTACTCTCCTTACATACCTGGGTGGGATTGTCATGGTCTTCCCATTGAATTAAATGTTGAAAAGAAGCTAGGAAAAGTTGGCGATAAAGTAACGGCTAAAGAGTTTAGGGAGTCTTGCAGGAATTACGCTAAAGAGCAGATTGAAATTCAAAAAGGTGAATTTAAGAGATTAGGTGTTCTAGGTGATTGGGAACATCCATATTTAACAATGGACAACAAATTTGAAGCTAGGATTGTCCGTTCATTGGGAAAAATTATCTCTAAAGGGTATGTCAAAAGAGGTGACAAACCAGTCCATTGGTGTGTCGACTGTGGATCAGCTTTGGCTGAAGCAGAGGTGGAGTATGAAGATAAGATTTCCCCTTCAATAGACTTTGCTTTTCCACTAGACAATAAAACAGCCAGCAAAATTTTTGATCAACAAATAGATATGCCTGTTTATGTCGCAAGCTGGACAACAACACCTTGGACTGTCCCAGGTAATGTTGCTTTAACAGTAAATGCTGACTTTGATTATTGTTTAGTTCAGGTAACCAAGGATTCTAAGGAAATTTGTCTGATTATTGGTAAAGATCTAGTAGAAACAACACTTGAAAGAATTGAAGTTAAAGATTCTATAGTTCTAGGCTCTTGTAAGGGAAAGAGATTAGAAAATGTAGATGCCAAGCACCCCTACTTAGAGAGAATCTCAAAATTTGTATTGGGTGATCATGTCACAACAGAAGTAGGGACAGGGGTAGTGCATACTTCGCCGGGTCATGGGTTAGAAGATTATACAGTTGCCAAAGAGTACAACTTAGAAATTCTTAATCCAGTAAAAAACAATGGTACTTTTAATGCAGATGAAGAACATGTGGGTGGGTTGTTTGCATTTAAAGCCAATGAAAAAATAATCGAAGTTTTGAACGAAAAAGGAACTCTTTTAGGCCAGGCTGATTACGAACATAGTTACCCTCATTGCTGGAGGCATAAAACACCCCTAATGTTTAGGGCAACTCCACAATGGTTCATAGGTATGAGTGAAGGATCTTTACTTGATAAAGCCAAGGAAGCCATTTCCAAAGTAAATTGGGAGCCCTCTTGGGGAGAAACCAGAATGGCCAGCATGTTAGAAAGGCCTGACTGGTGTATTTCTAGACAAAGAGCCTGGGGAGTTCCAATTCCACTTTTAATTCATAAAGAAACTAGAGAAGTCCACCCTGAAACTGACAAATTAATCGAGCAAATTGCTAAAAATATTGAAGAACAGGGATTAGAGTACTGGTATGAAGTAAAAATAGAGGACCTGATTAAAGATCCAGAATCTTATGAGAAAATCACTGATATTTTAGATGTTTGGTTTGATTCTGGAGTCACTCATGCTTGTGTATTGAATAATTCAAACTTGCAATTTCCAGCTGATCTTTATTTAGAAGGCTCTGACCAACATCGAGGATGGTTTCAATCATCTTTATTAACCAGCATAGCAATGAATGGCGGTCCTCCCTACAAGGGAGTATTAACTCATGGTTTTGTAATTGATGCAGATGGAGCAAAAATGTCTAAATCTTTAGGAAATACCATTTCGCCCCAAGAAATCTGGAATTCCAGAGGCGCAGATATTCTAAGAGCCTGGATAGCTTCAACTGACTATAGAAATGAAATGGTTATATCGGAAAACCGATTACAAGGTGTTTCAGACACCTACAGAAGAATCAGAAATACCCTAAGATTTTTACTAGGAAATTTGCATGATTTTGACTTAGATAAACGGGTAAAAGAAAAAGAGTTAACTGAAATAGACCGTTTTATGGAATTAAAAACCCAAAATCTTCAAAAAGAATTAATAGAGGATTATAAAAATTATCAATTTCACACTGCCTTCAACAAAATCCATAATTTTTGTTCGAATGATTTAGGCGGGTTCTATTTGGACATACTCAAAGATCGTTTATATACATGTAATAAAGAATCCTTGGCAAGAAGATCTTCTCAGACAATTTTGTTTCAGATTCTAGAGGCATTAGTAAGATGGGTATCTCCCATTTTAAGCTTTACTGCCGAAGAAACTTGGCGTTTGTATCATAAAGATCTTGAATCCGTTCATTTATCAGAATGGTATGAAGACTGGATTTGTTCCTCTGAAGGAAACATTACTGAAAGCGATTGGCTGGAGGTACTTAATATTAGATCTGAGGTAAATAAGGTTATCGAAGCTGCAAGAAATAATGGGGTAATTGGTTCAGCGTTAGAAGCTGAAATTGAATTGCTATGCTCCAGTGACTTGGAAAAAATCCTTAATAAATTTTCAGGGGAATTAAGATTTGTGTTTATTACCTCTGAAGCAAAGGTTTTATCTGAAAATGGTGAAGGCGAAGAAACAGAAATTGAAGGGTTAAGAATTAAGATTTCTAAAACACAACAACAGAAATGCGAAAGATGCTGGCACAGCAGACCCGAAGTTGGTTCAATAAAAGACCATCCTACTTTATGCAATCGATGCTTAGATAACATTGATGGTGAAGGGGAGGACAGGCTCTTTGCTTAATTATGAAAACAACCTCAATAACCCTTTTAATCATTCTCTTGGTTGTTCTGGATCAAATCTCTAAGATTCTGATTTCCTCTTATCTATCTTTAGGTGAATCATTAAATTTACTGCCTTTTCTTAACTTTACCCTGATTCATAATGCAGGAATCGCATTCAGTATTTTTGATGAAGGAGGGTATATGGGGCGCTGGTTCTTGGTCATTGCGATTTCAGGTATTCTGGGATACTTGTTATTCCTAATATATAAGAAAACACCAGAACATAAACTTGAGTTAATGTCTCTTATCCTTATTATTTCAGGAGGATTAGGGAACTTAGTTGACCGAGCGTTCCTTGGTTATGTTGTGGATTTTGTTCATGTTTTTTATCAGAATTACTCTTTTTATGTTTTTAACTTGGCCGACAGTTACATTACCGTGGGAATAATACTTTATCTCAGCTATTACTTTTTTATTGAAAGGACTAAAACATGAAAGTAATTTTAGCCAATCCAAGGGGGTTCTGTGCCGGAGTCGGTCGAGCCATAGAAATAGTCAATAAAGTCTTAGAACAAAATGGTTCGCCTGTGTACGTAAAACACGAAGTCGTACACAACCAAACAGTGGTGGATGAATTAAGAGAATTGGGCGCAATCTTTGTTGAAGAGATTTCTGAAATTCCTTCTGGTGCTACAGTAATTTACAGTGCACATGGAGTTTCAAAAGAAGTACAAGACCAATCCAATACAAATGAATTAAGTATTTTTGATGCCACTTGTCCTTTGGTAAGTAAAGTACATTCAGAAGTTGAACTTCACGCTAGGGCAGGCCGAGATTGTATTTTGATAGGACATAAAAATCATCCTGAAGTTGAGGGCACAATGGGCCAGTACAACACTTCAAGCGGTGGTAAGATCTATCTAGTTCAGTCTATTCAGGAAGCAAAGCAAATCGAGATTCAAGACCCTGATAATATATCTTTTGTAACGCAAACCACTCTCTCAGTAGATGACACTCAAGAAATTATTAAAGTTCTTCAAAAAAGATTTCCTTCTATCACAGGCCCTCGTAAAGATGATATTTGTTACGCAACACAAAATAGACAAGACGCAGTCAAACAACTTGCTTTGGAATGTGATCTCATATTAGTGATAGGTTCAAAAAACAGCTCAAATTCCAATAGGTTAAGAGAAATAGCAGAAAGATCTGGAGTAGAGTCCCATCTTATAGATAATTCTGCAGATCTAAATTTAGACTGGTTTGATGAAAAGAAAGTCTTAGGAATCACTTCAGGTGCATCAGCGCCTGAGCATTTAGTGGAAGAATTATTAGACACATTGTCGCAAAACTTCGACATTGACATAAAAAAAGGAGAAGATAGACAAGATGAAGGAATTTTCTTTAAATTACCAAAAGAATTAAGAAATTAAAGTTTTGAACTATTGAGTTTGTTTATAGTCCATAGAAAAAATGAGGAAAAAAATGAAAAAAATTAATTATTTAGTAGCTGTAGGGCTCCTTTTTTCTTTGTCTTTTAGCATGCAGGCTGAACCAGGCAAGAAGAATAAAAACTTAATGTTTATGGATAAGGATAGAAATGGAGTTATCAGTTTTTCAGAATTTAGTTCTCGTAGCGAAAGAATGTTCTCTTTTTTAGACAAAAACTCTGATGGAAGTATTACAAGACGAGAAATGGATGTTGATGAAAGTCTAAAAAAACAAAAAATGCTTTCTAGAAAAGCTGACAGGCTAGACAGAAATGACGATCAAAAGATAGATCAAAACGAATTTATTATTGGATCAAAGGGGCGTCCACCTGAACCAAGACATAGGCCTAAAAGAAGAGGGCCACCTAAAGGACCACCACCTGAAGAAAGGAAAGAAATAGGCGAGGCCATTTTTAAGACTTTAGATAAAAATGAAGATGGGTATTTAAATTCTGAAGAACTTTCTAAGGGCAGAGAGGTAGGTCCAAAAGTAGCTAAAGATCTTAAATTCCAAAAACTAGATTTAAACTCTAATAATAAGATTTCTAAGGCAGAATTTATTTCCCCTGTGCAAAAGAGATTTTCTGCTCTGGATAAAAATTCAGATGAAATTTTGGATAGAAGAGAGCTTATGAACTCGTCTCAAAGAAAGAAAGACGACACGCGAAAGTATAAGGACAATATGTGGAAGGGAAAGCCTCCCACAATGCATAAAGAGAGGAAAAGACATTAGGGGTTTCTTTGTTTACCATAACCGATCATCGTGTAGATCAAGCTGAGTTTATACAATCTCCCAATTTCTCTGATAGACCAGAAGAAGTAGAGCCTTCTCTCTTAGTAATTCATAATATTAGTCTTCCTCCGGGTGAATTTGGAGGCCCTTACGTTATAGATTTTTTTCTAAATAAGTTAGATACATCCAAGCATCCTTTTTTTGAAGAAATAGCTGACCTTCAAGTGTCTAGCCACTTGTTTCTAGATCGAGAGGGCAAGTTAATACAATTTGTAGATCTTAACAAGAAGGCCTGGCATGCAGGGGTCTCTGAGTTTGAAGGGCTAAAAGAATGTAATGACTTCTCCATTGGTATAGAGCTAGAAGGGACGGATACAGAACCTTATTCTGATAAACAGTACCTTTCTCTAATTAATATAACTAATTGTTTAATGGAGAACTATCCTGGAATATCTACAGAAAGAATAGTGGGGCATAGCGATATAGCTCCTACTAGAAAAACGGATCCGGGTGAGTCTTTTGATTGGAGTAGGTATAAAGAATCTTTAGATTAATCACTCTTGTTTCCAAAGCAATTCTTTATTTCCTGAATCTAAATTAACTTTTCGAGCTAAAACAAAAAGGAAGTCTGAGAGTCTGTTTATATAGATAAGACAACTCTCTTCTATTTTTTCGGATTCTTTAGCTGTTATGAGAGATCTTTCAGCACGTCGGCATACTGTTCTAACAATGTGAGTGAATGATGACCCGTTGCTTCCTCCGGGAAGTATAAAGTTATCTAAATCAGGTAGTTTACGATTTAAGCTATTGGTCTTTTTCTCTAAACTGAGCAAGTGTTTTTTTTGTAATGGCGCTTCAGATTTGGTTGTGAGGATTCCGCCAATATCAAAAAGGCGATTTTGAATGTTTTGTAAATATTTCTTATGTTCACTGAGTTCATCTAGAGAACACAAAAACCCCATCCATGAATTTAGTTCGTCTAGCTCTCCTATAGCTTGTATCAATAGATCTGACTTCTGAATCCTTGTGCCATCAGCCATTCCAGTGCTGCCGTCATCACCACGTTTGGTGGTTACTTTTGTAATACGTTTAGCCATAACTAGTCTAGAATTTCATAGGTGGCATTTAACCACAATGACCTCCCTTGGTTTTGATAATATCCGTTGTACCCCGAAGCAGTAAAATATTCTTTATCAAAAAGATTTTCTAGCCTCATTGTAATTTCCATTTGGTTAGAGATTTGCGCCGCAAAGGAAAGGTGAAATAAATGATATTTTGGTAAAGGTAGATTACTAAAATCTCTCTTCTTACCAAAAGCTGAGATATTTAGATTTAAGGTTCCTAAACTAAAGTCTCTATAGACATTAGCACTAAATGAGTGCTTAGATCTTCTCAAAAGTTGTAATCCTAAATAGTCTTTTGGGTTCTGATACCTCAATAAAAGCCTGCCATTGATGGCTCTATTATTCCACCTATACCTTACTTCAAAACCTTGGTTAGTACTTTGTAAAATATTTTTTAAAATACTTTCATTAAAATCAAAGTTGATAAGGTCTTTAATCTTATTGTTAAAGGCCACTAGACTAATAGTTGAATTGTTAACTATTTTTTCTAAAGCCACTTCTTGGCCCAAAGAGATTTCTGGTTTTAGATATAAATTTGAGCCGTAGCCATATAATTCAGAACTATTAGGAGACCTAAAGGCTGAACCACCATTCAATCTAAATAACCATTGTCGGTTTAAAACTCTTTTATAGCCTATATTCCAAGATTGATTTGTGCCATACGAATCATGATCTGAAAACCTAAGATTAATTCCAAAGTAACCCGCATTTAATTGAATAGTATTTTCAATAAAGAATGAAGTTGTTCTAATGTTTTTACTGAAACGAGTCCCGAAACTAGAGTAATTTACTTTCTGCTTCTCTTGTTCATATCCAATAATATAAGAAAAATCTTTGTAGGGTGGGCTATAAAACATAAATTGAATATTTTGGTTGTCCGTCTCAGTAGTGTCTTTTTGATTTAGATCATTTAACTGATTTTGGTTAATTAAGTCTGTTGAAGAAGCTAAATTTAGGAAAAGTAAATAAGGTTCATTGTGCTTAAACTTAAAGTTAACGGAGTGAACAAAGTTCTCATAATTCTGAGATAAAGGCTTATATTCAAAATTTAAATACTCTGTTGTCCCTTTTGAAATCCAAGTTGATACATCAGTCTCCGTTTTACTTTTTTTAGAAGAATAAGACCCGCCAAGACTTTTGTTATTAAAACCACTATCAATTGAAGAAGTGATTAGATTTGGGAATCCTTCAGATTTAGCTTTCAGAAGAAAGATATTGTATAAGTCACTTTTGTTAAACCCATTCTTTTGCAAACTTTCCTTTCTAAAATTATTAGCCCCTCTGCCAACAGATAATTCTAACGAAGAATCCTTTTCTTCTGGGAAGGTAGAGATATTTATGACTCCACCAATAGCTTCCGAACCATGAATCGAAGAAAAGGGACCAGACCCAACCTCTATACGAGAGATTAAGCTTGGATCTATATTACTTATTGAAGCCCCACCTGCTGTGTAAGGATTAATTTTTACACCATTAACCTTTACAAGAGTGTGATTACTGTTGGAACCTCTAAGAAATAAAGAAGCATATTGACCTGGTCCTCCATTACTGCTGACATCTATACCTAGGTAACCACTAAGAATGCTACCAAGGTTAGTCGAAGCTAATTTCTTCAAGTCTTCCTTTTTAATTACATCAACTGTTGTATTTGTTTCAGCTTTTTTTTGTGGAACTGATGAAACTACACTAACAATCTCTTCAACTTCCTCCTCTTCAGCATGCAATGGCATAACTGCAAGGCAGCTCAAGATAAATAGGCATAAGTGTTTCATAAACTTGCAATAGCAACAGAAAACTATCTTTTTAATATAATTTCTGGATCAATAGAGACTTATTATCGATTAAGGAGCATTAAATGCCATCTTTTGACATTAAATCTGAATTAAATGCCCACGAAGTAACCAATGGGGTAGATCAAGCTAACAGGGTGATTGAAAATAGGTTTGACTTTAAGGGAACTGGAGCAAGCTTTGAATTAGCGGAGGGTAAGATAACTTTAACGTCTCAAGAAGAGTTTCAAATACACCAAATGCTTCCTATCTTAAAGGAGTCTTTGGCCAAACGAGGAGTAGACTTAAAAAGCTTAGAACCTGAAAGCATAGAAGTAACAACAAGTAATGCAAAACAGGAAGTGCTTTTAAAAGAAGGTATCAATCAAGAGCTTTCCAAGAAAATTACACAAATGATTAAATCATCAAAAATTAAAGTGCAAGCTTCAGTGCAGGGAGAAAGTATTAGAGTTAACGGGAAAAAAAGAGATGATTTACAGCAGATAATTAAAATGCTGAAAGAGGCCAACTTTAATCTTCCCTTGCAGTTTGAGAATTTTAGAGACTAAACAATGAAAACTTGGTCAGAATCGTTACTTGGTTTTTTTAAACCCAAGCTTTTAATAATTCTCGCTTTAGGGTTTTGTTCAGGTTTGCCTTTTGGAATGCTTATAGATCCTTTGAGTTATTGGTTAAGAGAGGCCGACATTTCTAGATCAACAATAGGCCTATTATCCTGGATCACTTTAATGTTTACATTTAAAGCCCTTTGGTCACCGTTTGTAGACAGAATAAAATTACCTTTTTTGAGCCTATTGGGCCAGAGAAAAAGTTGGCTGGTCTTAAGCCAATCTTTAGTCGTAATTAGTATTTTTGGGATGTCCTTTTCGGATCCAACTAATTCCCTTATGGTTTTAGTTGCGTTCGCTTTGTCAGTAAGTTTCTTTGCAGCTACTCAAGATATCTGTATTGATGCAATGAGGGTAGAGTTGGTTCTAGATCATGAACAGGGAGAAGCTGCGAGCATGTACCAAGGAGGATGGAGAGTTGCTTTCTTAGTATCTCAAGTTTTTACCTTTTTTATAGCTAGTTACTATGATTGGTCTGCTGCCTATTTCTCTATAGGAATACTGATGGGCATGTTAGTGCTTTTTTCAATTTTTGTTATTCCTGAACCTAAAAGACCAGATTCAGACTTACCAGGAATTGAACGCAATCCACTTAAATCCTTTAAAAATTTGTACTTAAGTCCCTTAAAAGATTTATTTGAAAGATACTTCGACAACAACATCTTGCTGGTTTTTCTATTAATAATTTTTTATAGGTTCAGTGACATTGTCTTGGGGCCTATGGCGATGCCATTTTATGTGGATACAGGATTTTCAAAAGAAGAAGTTGCTATCGTTACCAATGCCTTTGGAATAGCCATGACCATGGCGGGTGTTTTTGTAGGCGGCCTTCTAATTTATCGCTATAACTTAATGGCAGTAGTATTTTTAGGGGCTCTCTTAGTAATGCTTACTAATGTAGCTTTTGCTTGGTTAGATACGATAGGTCACAATGTTTCAGCGCTTACGGTTACCATTACTTTAGATAACTTCAGTCAAGGAGTAGCTTCTACTGCTCTAATTGCTTTACTATCTGGTCTAACTAATCGATCATTTACCGCAACACAATATGCGGCACTTTTTCTTTTAGCTACTTTTCCAGCAACCATTATTAAAGGGTTCTCAGGATTTTTTGTTGATTCTTTCGGGTATTTTAACTTCTTCTTATATGCTGCAGCCTTAGGTATACCGGCTGCAGTTATTTCATATGTTTTGCTAAAGAAAAAGTTCGCGCCATCAACTTCTTAAGCTACTTGTTAATTTTCTTTTTAACCCCAAATTATAGTTAGAGATATTAATGAAATATTTTTTACCGAGCTTTATCGTTTTACCTATTTTGGAAATGTATATTCTTATAGAGGTGGGTGGCTTTATAGGAGCTTTGAATACCATAGGATTAGTCCTGTTGACGGCTTTATTGGGCTTAATGCTTCTCCGTCAGCAAGGCTTTCGGACATTACTAAATGCCAGAAATAAACTTATGCAGGCTGAATTACCCACTGAAGAGATCGTTACTGGTATTTTCTTGGCCGTTGGCGGAGCTTTACTGCTCACACCGGGGTTTGTTACCGATTTCATTGGATTTATGTGCCTGCTTCCTTTTACAAGACGTTTCCTTATGTCCTTTATTGCAACAAGTTTCTTTGATGTTTCAGGATTTTCTCATCAAAAAGAAGAAAAACAGGGTAATTGGATAGAAGGTGAATATAAAAAAGATGAATAAAAAACTGCGTAAAAGCTTGAAAAATACGAATTAAACCCCAAATTTTAATTCAAAGAGGCCCAATGACATTGACGAATACGTTATCTAGATTAAAATGGCGCCCTTTTTTAACATAGTGTTTATTTATAAATGGAGATAAACAGATGAAATTTGTACCTTTAGGAGATCGCGTTTTAGTTAAACGCACTGATGAAGAAGAAACAAGTGAGGGCGGTATAGTCCTTCCTGGATCAGCAGCAGAAAAACCCTCTCAAGGAGAGGTGTTAGCAGTAGGGCCAGGTAAAACCCTTGATAATGGCGAAGTGCAAGCCGTAGCAGTTAAAGCTGGAGATATGGTTGTATTTGGTCAGTACGCTGGCAGCAACACTGTCAAAGTAGACGGGGAAGAACTAGTAGTTCTTAATGAAAACGATATTCTCGGTATTCTCGGGAAATAATTAATATAAGAGGTTAAAAATGGCAAAAGAAGTCAAATTCGGTGAATCGGCCCGTCAAGGTATGTTAGCAGGTGTTAACGTACTGTCGGACGCGGTAAAAGTTACCCTTGGACCCAAGGGAAGAAATGTAATTCTTGATAAATCTTTTGGAGCTCCAACTGTTACTAAAGATGGTGTTTCAGTAGCAAAAGAGTTAGAGCTACAAGATAAATTTGAAAATATGGGAGCGCAGATGGTTAAAACCGTTGCTTCTCAAACCTCTGATGAGGCAGGAGATGGAACTACTACTGCTACAGTTTTAGCTCAATCAATTGTAAATGAAGGCTTAAAATCAGTTGCGGCAGGATTCAATCCTATGGATCTGAAGAGAGGAATAGACAAGGCAGTTGCTGCTGCAGTAGCAAACCTACTAGATGCTTCTCAGCCTTGTGAAGAAGATACAGCAATTGCTCAAGTGGGAACTATTTCCGCTAATAGTGATACGCAAGTAGGAGAAATAATTGCTGAAGCTATGCAAAAGGTTGGTAAAGAAGGAGTTATTACTGTTGAAGAAGGCAGTGGAATTGAGAATGAACTCGAAGTGGTTGAAGGAATGCAATTTGACAGAGGATATCTTTCTCCTTATTTCATTAACAATCAAGACAGAATGACAGCAGAATTAGAAGATCCTTTTATTCTGTTGCACGACAAAAAAATCTCTAATATTCGTGAGCTACTTCCTCTTCTAGAAGCTGTAGCAAAAGCTGGAAGACCTCTTCTGGTTATAGCAGAAGATGTTGAAGGTGAAGCCTTAGCAACTTTGGTTGTCAATAATATGAGAGGAGTGGTTAAGGTGTCAGCGTGTAAAGCGCCAGGATTTGGTGATCGAAGAAAAGCTATGCTTGAAGATATTGCTATCCTGACTGGAGGAACTGTTATTTCTGAAGAAGTAGGCCTTAATCTTGAGGGAGCGACTGTTGATGATTTAGGTCAAGCAAAGAAAGTTGAGTTAAACAAAGAAGACACGGTCATCATAGACGGTGCCGGATCTTCAGATAATATTTCAGGAAGAGTAAATCAGATACAAACCCAAATAGAAGATACTTCCTCTGATTACGACAGAGAGAAACTGCAAGAACGAGTAGCTAAATTAGCTGGTGGTGTAGCAGTCATCAAAGTTGGAGCAGGGTCTGAAGTTGAAATGAAGGAAAAGAAAGCTAGAGTTGAAGACGCACTTCATTCTACTAGGGCTGCTGTGGAAGAGGGTGTTGTAGCCGGAGGCGGTGTTGCTCTAGTTAGAGCCCAACAAGAGATTGAAGGCCTTGAAGGAGACAATGAAGATCAAAATGTTGGTATTAGTATTGCATTAAGATCAATGGAAACGCCTCTTAGGCAAATTACAGCTAACTCTGGAGAAGAAGCTTCTGTTATTTTGGACAAGGTCAAAGAAGGAAAAGGCAATTTTGGTTTTAATGCCGCTACTGGAGAGTATGGCGATATGATTGAAATGGGTATTCTGGATCCAGCTAAAGTAACCAGAACAGCACTTCAAGCTGCTGGTTCAGTTGCTGGTTTAATGATCACAACTGAAGCCATGGTTTCTGATATTCCAGAAGAGACTGCAGGGGGAATGCCTCCTGGAATGCCTCCTGGAATGGATGGAATGGGCGGCATGATGTAACAAAAAAAAGGCCCTTAGGGGCCTTTTCTTTTTCCTATCAAAATTTTCATAGTTCCCTGTTATCTTGTAAGATAATCCAAAAGGGGAAGGCTTATGGAAGAATTAGTAAATATGTTATTTCGTTGGGGTCACATCCTGGTTGGTGTTACCTGGATAGGGCTTTTATATTATTTTAATTTTGTACAAACCGAATACTTTAAAGAAGCTGAGGAAAATGCTAGAAAAGATGCCGTAGCAAAACTAGCTCCTAGGGCGTTGTGGTGGTTTCGTTGGGCCGCATTTTTTACATTCTTAACCGGTCTGTATTTACTGTATGCAATTACTTTAAGAGTTAATTTAGATATCATTTTTGGTGTCACTATGGGTACCTTTATGATGTTGAATGTTTGGGGCATTATCTGGCCTAATCAAAAGATTGTTATCGGTATTAAGGAAGGCGACGCAGCGGTTGCTGGGCCCAAAGCCGGTTTGGCTTCAAGAACAAATACTTTGTTTTCCCTTCCGATGCTTTACTTTATGGTTTCTTCATCGCATTTACCGCACGGCGGTTATTTAATGGTTCAAGGTGACATGAGTTCCAATGCCTTCTTGGCAGGGATCTTTATCATTCTGGCCATTCAAGCAAATGCCATATGGGGAAAGATGTTTGGTTTTATAACTTCAGTTCGAGACGTAATAATTTCTGGTTTTGTATTGACTGTAATTCTTTCTAGTATCAGCTATTATTTATAAATTGACAAACAAAAATTAAGAGGGCTTAAGGCCCTCTTTTTTTGACCAATTATTATTTCGTAAGGTTAGAATGCGGGGATGGATCCGCAATTACAGGTAGCACTAATAATATTTATATTATTAGGTTTTCTCATATGGGGAAAGTGGCGATACGATGGGGTAACCCTAACCGCTCTAGCCATAATGGTGCTTTTAGGTCTAGTTCCTGCAAAAGAAGCTTTCCTGGGGTTTGGACATCCAGCTGTAATAACAGTTGCTTTAGTGCTTTTAATCAGTAAAGCATTAGAAAAGTCAGGCTTCATTAATATGATTGGGGATACTTTGAGGCGGAATATTAGTGGAGAATTTCAGTTTTTAGTTCTTTTAATGTTAGTAGCTGGTTTTCTTTCATCCTTTATGAATAACATTGGTGCAATGGCTATGCTTTTACCCATAACTATTGGGATAGCACAGAAAATGGAATGGAACCCTTCAAAGTTTCTAATGCCACTAGCTTTTGCATCGATACTCGGCGGGATGAATACAAAAATAGGGACACCGCCTAACATTATTATTTCTGAGTTCAGAGAAGATTATGTCAACAAAAGCTTCGAATTCTTTGATTTTGCTTTTGCTGGTTTTCCTGTTAGCTTCGTTGGAATACTTTTCATAGCAATTGTGGGTTGGCGTTTAGTTAAATTAAGAGACGGAGGGAGTGCTCAGAGACCATTGCTAGATATCCAAGATTATTTAGTGGAAATGACTATTTCTGAAGAAAGTGATTTGGTAGGTAGAAGGATACATGAGCTAACTAGTAAACTCGGCTCAGACAATGTTCTGATGGGAGTGGTTTCTGATAAAGGTACGATTAGAAAACCTCACCATCGAGAAACTTTTGAAGCTTTACAAATACTTGTTTTAAAAATTTCACCTGGTGATGTTGCTGGCGTTCAAACGGAATTTGGACTAATAATTGATCCCGAGCTAGAAGATCCCACTCAGCAAGGTGAATTGGGTGAGATTGAAGCAATGATCACTCCCAGATCTAGACTGATAGGTCGTAAGTATAACTATTTTAAACGTATGACCAGAGGGGTACTCTCACTCCTCGGTTTATGGAGGCAAGGAACTAAGTTAAGAAGAAGATTGGCTAGAGAAATTTTTAAGGCAGGAGACGTCCTGCTGCTTTCAACTAGGGATACTGATGAAAGGGCCGCAGAAAAACTTGAACTACTGGGTTTAATGCCTCTTTGGCAGAGGGAACTTGATGTTATGAGGGATACATCAAAAGTTTGGCAAGCATTGCTAATATTCGCTATTGCCCTTATTTCCGTAATCTTTTTCAACATTAATATAATCGTAGCCTTTCTTCTGTGTACATTAGCTTATGCTGCTAGAAGATTATTAACCGGGGATGGAATGTACAGACATATTGAGTGGCCAGTTGTGGTGATGTTGGGTGCCATGATTCCTATAGGAGGAGCTCTAACAAGCTCAGGACTTACTGTAACCAGTGCTAACTTTATTACTACTTATCTTTCAGACGTCAATATTGCATGGGTATTGATAGTCATTCTTGTGTTCACCATGTTTATTTCTGATTTAATCAATAATGCTGCTACCGCAGTAATAATGGCTCCAGTCTCAGTGCAAGTTGCAAATCAAATGGGTCAACCTATAGAGCCTTTTTTAATGGCCGTGGCAGTTGGAGCAAGCTGTGCTTTTCTTTCCCCCATTGGCCATCAATGCAATACGCTAGTAATGGGACCAGGTAATTATAGGTTTGCGGATTATTGGAAACTCGGTTTACCTTTAGAGATTTTAATTGTTTGTATTTCAATACCAGTCATTATGAATACCTGGTTTTAATATCAAGGGATTTAATTCTTAAGACTGGTTTTCAACATATATTGACTGACTTGGGAAAGCAAAGTCAGATCCATTCGACTCTACCGCTTCTATTATCTTGAATATTAGTTTTTCCTTTAGATCACTAAAATCAGCAAAACCCACTGGATCAGTATGACAAATCAGTTTTAAATCTATGGAGCTAGCACCTAGCTCTGAGACTTTTACAAAGTTGTCTTTCGTTAAGTCTACAGGTAGGTTCTTTTTATCTGTGATGTAGGATTCAATATCTTGGCAAATCTTTTTTAATTGATCAATTTTAGTGCTATAGGTTAGGTTGATTGTCCAGTCTAGCCTTCGTATCTCCATCATTTGATGATTAACTACCTGAGCATCAGATAAATCGGCATTAGGAACAAAAACAGGTGAAGAATCGAATAATCTGACTGTTGTGGACCTAAACCCTATATGGTCAACTATTCCATGGAGAGAGTCTCCTATTCTTATTCTATCTCCCTTTTGAAATCTGTTTTCACTTAAGATAAAGATACCAGCAAAAATATTCTTAAATACATCCTGTGCTCCTAAAGCAAGGGCTACTCCGAAGAGACCTAAGCCTGCAATAATAGGACCAATTTGGATTCCCCATATATCGAGAACCATAGCCGCGGCAATAATCCATATAAGAACTTCGAGTGTCTTTCTTAGCCAATCGACCATGGCATCTGTCATCCACTTGCTATCCAAAAGAGACAGCAATGGACCGCAAAGGTTTGCTAGGGCGCTAAAAATGGTAAATATCACTAACATTTTCACTATAGTGGTTGCGAAAAAGTCTACAGACCCCTCAAGAGGTAAATAAAAGGTAATTAGATAAAAACCAAAGACTATAGGAATAAGACCCAAGGGATTTCTGAGCGATTCTAGGATTTTATCGTCAAATCTGTTATCGGTTTGACTAGCTTTCTCAGTTAGCCAATCTATTAATTTTGTAGATAAAAGTCTTCCTATCAGCCAGCTAACTACAATTATTACTAAGCAAATAATTATTTCACCAATGCCGAAGCCTTGTATTCCTTCATTCCAGGTTTCTTTTAATATTTCAATAAAATTATCCATTAGTCTTCCTCTTCTTCCTCATCAGTCTCTAACTCAATCCTCTCGGCTTTAGCCATCTTAACCACATTATCCTTGATTAGAACGGTTTCAAGCCTATAAGGGCCTATTGTAATTCCAACATTACTTTCCGGTATAGACTGAGCTGTTTCCAATATCAGTCCACTAAGGGTTTTAGGGCCATCAGTTGGTAAATCCCAGTCTATTCTACGATTAATATCCCTAATCATCATACTGCCTTCCAGCATAAAAGTGCCATCAGCCTGGGGCATGATGTCCATTTTCTCTAGGTTATCAGAAGTTATTTCCCCTACTATTATTTCTAAGATATCTCTTAAAGTAATGAGACCTTCGATATCCCCGTATTCATCTACAATTAAACCAATGCGCCTTTTTTCTAATTGAAAATTAGATAGTTGTTTATTTAAAGGCGTGTTTTCAGGGATAAATAAGGGGTTTTCCACTAAGGTTTTTAATAATGTTTTGCTAGGCTTCTCTAGGCTTAGAAAATCGGCTTTTCTATTTGAACTTAGAAATCCAGATATATTATCAATAGTATCTTTATAAAGAGGGATATAGGTATATCTAACTTTATTCAAATTCTTAACTATAGTTTGAATATCATCCTTTAGGTCTATTCCAACAATTTCATTCTTGGGTATCATTACATCGTTAACCGATAGGTAATCCATATCAAAGATTCCCATTAGCATGTCTTCTTGTCTTTTTGGAACTCTAGAAGTTTGCAGTAAAGTTCTTAGTTCTTCCGGTTTTAATTCTTCCTTATCTGCATCATTTAAATTTATACCAAATAATTTAGTAACTCCATTTGAAACAAGGGTAACCAATGTAACTAACGGACTTAAGATTTTTGATAGCGGCTTAAGAAAATAGGAGGAAGGGAAGGCAATACTTTCAGGTTTTAGGGCTGCAATGGTCTTAGGCATTACTTCAGCAAAGATTATCATTATTATGGTCATAAATACTGTTACAGCTAAGACAGCACTTTCACTCCAGATTCTTATAGCAATAACAGTTGCTATAGCTGTAGCAAGTGTGTGAGTGAAGTTATTTCCTATTAAGATAACGCCCAAAAGCCTATCAGTTCTTTCTAACAATTTAGTTACTCTTCTTGCCGATCTATTCTTTTCTTTTACAAGGTGTTTTAAGCGATAACGATTTATTGCCATCATGCTTGTTTCAGAACTTGAAAAAAACGCTGATAGGAATATTAATACTCCAATTAGAGAAAATAGGATCCAGACAGGAATTTCGTTCAATGTAATTAAGCTATAAAGGCTTTAAGAATAAAAAGGAGTTTAAAAAATACAATTTAAATTTTATTTTTTCTCATTATAACTTAAGGTGAGATTTCTGAAAAATAAGCTGAAATGTATTTTTTAGTTGAAAGGTATCTCATATCCCTTAGAATGAGCGCCTTTTTAGGCATATAGGCATAAATAATTAATGTTAACAATCCGTTTATCTAGAGCAGGGGCAAAAAAAAGACCCTTTTTCCACATAACTGTAGCTGACTCAAGAAAACCTAGAGATGGACGGTTTATTGAAAGAGTAGGGTACTTCAACCCTATATCTAAAGGCAAAGAAGTCCGTTTAGAAATTGATCAAGAAAGAATTGATTATTGGCTTTCTCAAGGAGCAAATATTAGTGATAGGGTCTTGACTCTAATAAAAGAAAGTAATGAAACTCCTGAAGAAAAGGAGAAACGAGAAGCTAACAAAGAAAAAAGAAGGCTTAGAAAGTTAGATAAGAGAGCAAAAGCAAAAATTTCAGATGAGCCTGCTAAAGCAGTTGAAGATGGTGAAGAAACACCAGCTGAAGAAGTAGCAGAAGCTGCAGAAGAAGCTCCAGCCGAAGAGACACCAGCCGAAGAAACACCAGCTGAAGAAGCATCTGACTCTTCTTCTGAAAAAAAACCTGAAAAATAAGTCCTCAGATATGAACTATCGGTCTCAAGACCGAAAAGTACCTTTAGGTATTCTTGGTAAGCCATTTGGGCTAAAGGGGCATATTTTTTTGAGGTACTACGGAAATCTTCAAGAAAATATTAAAGATTTTGATGAGCTGTATGTAGAAGATAGTTGTTATGAAATAGAAGAAGCATTAATTAGAAATAAAAAGCTATCAATTAAATTAAAAGGAATAGAAGACAGAACTGAAGTCGAAGCTTTAAGAAGTAAGGAAGTTTATGTTCTAGAAAAGCAATTACCAAATCTGAAAGAAGGTGAATATTATTGGTTTCAGCTTGAAAATTTAAACGTTATAAATGAACAAAACGAGTTACTGGGAGCTATAGATCATGTAATGCCAACAGGTGCTAACGATGTACTTGTAGTGAAACCGATCAAGGGAAGTATTGATGATAAAGAAAGACTTATACCTTTTCTGAAAAAAGAAATTATTAATAAGATAGAACTACAAGATAAAACTGTTTACGTAAAATGGCCGAGGGACTTTTAAACTCAATCCATGCGCTTTGATGTAATTACACTTTTTCCTGATCTAGTAAAAGATTCATTTAACTATGGAGTAACAGGTAGGGCACTGACTAGTCAAAAGATATTGCTAAATACATTAAATCCAAGAGATTTTTCTAATGAAAATAATGGAAAAGTTGATGATCGCCCATATGGAGGAGGGCCAGGTATGGTTATGCAACCAGAACCTATGATTAAGGCCATTAGACAAGCAAAGAGTGAATCTAAGAACCCTTATACAATTTTTATGTCACCACAAGGAAATATATTTAATCAAGCTAAAGCTGAAGAGTTATCAGACAAACAACATTTAGTGATTGTTTGTGGTAGATATGAAGGAATAGATCAGAGAATTATTGATTCAGAGGTTGATGAAGAGTGCTCTATCGGGGGTTATATTCTAAGTGGTGGTGAGCTACCAGCTCTAATAGTTATGGATTCAATTGCCAGAACTATAGAAGGTGTCTTAGGTGATGCCAATTCAGTAAAAACAGATACTTTCAGTGATGGTTTGCTTAAACATCCGCAATACACTAGACCCGAATCAGGTAGTTATGGTGATGTTCCAGAGATTCTTCTAAGTGGAGATCATAAATCGATTAGAAGATGGCAACTTAAGCAATCTCTTTTGAAAACAAGAAAGAATAGACCAGACTTGCTTGAAATAAGATCTCTAAACGATGAAGAACAAGAACTGCTTGAAGAAATTATACGTGAAGAACAAGGTTAATCTGGTAGAATGGGCGCCCCAAAAATACCCGCAAATTGAAACAGACAAGTGAGTAAGAATAAATTCATACAACAAGTAGAATCTACTCAATTAAGAGAAGATATTCCTGAATTTTCTCAAGGCGATACAGTTGTTGTTCAAGTAAGAGTAGTAGAAGGCTCTAGAGAAAGATTACAGCCTTTTGAAGGAATAGTAATAGGAATTAAAAAAAGAGGCTTGGGTTCAGCCTTTACTGTACGAAAGATATCTAATGGAGTGGGGGTTGAAAGAACTTTTCAAACGCATAGTCCTCTAATAGGTAGTATTAAGGTAAAGCGTAAGGGTGATGTCAGACAAGCAAAACTATATTACTTAAGGGAACTAACTGGCAGAGCAGCAAGAATTAAAGAGAAACTAGATAAGTAGCTCTTTTCTCTGTTTAAAGTTATGGTCAGTGTCGACATCTCATCAGATAGACTGATAGATGGTTTTATAGACAGCATTTGGTTAGAAAGGGGATTAAGTCAAAATACTCTGAGTGCTTATAGACAGGACCTATCTAATTTTAGCAATTGGTTGAATCCAGTGAATCTAGAAAATGCTGATAAAGTTTCTTTACTTGATTATTTAGCTTATAGGCTTAAAGAAGGTTATAGCAGCCGCTCAACTGCTCGTTCTCTATCTAGCTTAAGGGCTTTTTATGCATATCTTGTTTCTAAATCATTAATAAATGAAAATCCGACATCAAAAATTCAAAGCCCAAAGTTAGGGCACAGTTTACCGAAGGTACTTTCTGAAGAAGATGTTGAGAAATTAATAAAGGCTCCCGATACAAAAGTACCCCTAGGGTTAAGGGATAGAGCTATGCTTGAACTCCTTTATGCCTGCGGACTTAGAATTTCAGAATTAATAAATCTAGATGTTCTAAACCTAAATATTAGACAAGGAGTAGTGAAAGTCATAGGTAAGGGAGGAAAGGAAAGATTGGTGCCTATGGGTGAACAAGCTTTGGATTGGATCTCTGATTATCTTGCTTACGGAAGAGAACAGCTTGTAGTAGATGGCAAGAAAACTTCCCTTCTTTTTTTAAGTAACAGAGGCACGGGCATGACAAGACAAACCTTTTGGTATCGCATAAAACTTTATGCCAATAAATCAGGGGTAGATGAGAGTCTGTCTCCTCACACTTTAAGACATGCTTTTGCTACACATTTAATTAATCACGGAGCTGATTTAAGGACTGTGCAACTGTTATTGGGGCATACTAGCCTTTCCACAACACAGATATATACAGAAGTAGCACGACACAGGATGAAAGAATTACATCGAGAACACCACCCAAGAGGGTAACTATGAAATTTTGTAACCAATTTATTTTTATAATTTTGACCTTATTTTTATCTCTAGGTTGCTCCGCTTCACTAGAAGAGGAAGCTGAAAATGAAATTTCAGTTTCCGAAATAGAGATGAACCTAAATCAAATTCTTCCTGAATCTATCGAAATTATTTCTGTAGAAGAAACTGACATTGAAGGTTATCTGGAGGTTAGACTCGAGGGGATAGAGCCACTATTTGTTTCTAGGGATGGAAAATACTTAATCTCTGGAGATATTTTTGAGATCACAGATCAGGGCCTAGTAAATAAATCTGAAGCCAGAAGAAATTATCTTCGTAAAGTTACTATTAATGAACTTGATAAATCCGAATTTATTATCTTTCAGCCCGTTAAAGTGGAACACTCAATCTTTGTTTTTACAGATGTTGACTGTGGGTATTGCAGGCAGTTCCATAGAGAAATAAATGATTATCTAGATTTGGGGATCCAAGTTAACTATTTAGCTTTTCCAAGAACAGGTATAGATTCAGAGTCTTTCAAGAAGATTGTCTCTGCCTGGTGTTCTTCTGAACCCAATCAAGCTATTACTGAACTTAAATTGGGATATGAAATAAAAGAAAATGTTTGTTTAAATAATCCTGTTGAGAAGCATTTTGATTTAGGTAATAGTTTAGGAGTAACAGGTACACCATCTATTATTACTTCTGAAGGAAGGCTTATTCCCGGGTATATTCCCGCTCAAGATCTTATTGGATTATTAAATAGCTAAAAATTAGAATCTCATCTTAAAAATGAAAACTTTAAAAGTAGGCCTTTGTGGCGTGGGAAATGTAGGGGGAGCAGTCTTAAAAACCTTAATAAACTCTTCACAACTTCTAGAAGTTCAAGGTGGAGTGCATTTTGACTTGGTACAAGTGGGTGCAAGAAGAGGAAAAGAAGTTGTTCCTTATGAAGGAATCAACATCACAACTAATTTATTGGAAGTAGCAACTAATCCAGAAGTTGATGTGTTGGTTGAAGTGGTCGGAGGAGTAGATTTTTCTTACGAATTAGTTACAACAGCTTTAAAAGAAGGTAAGCATGTAGTCACAGCAAATAAAGCGCTTATAGCCAGTTATGGAAATGAGTTATTTGAATTAGCAAAAAATAATAATGTAGAGATAGGTTTTGAAGCCTCTGTGGCGGGAGGAACTCCAGTTATAAAAGCACTTAGAGAAGGTCTGGTTGCTAACAAGGTTAAGTGGTTTGCTGGGATCTTAAATGGAACGAGCAACTTCATTCTTACCGAAATGGAACTAAATCAATCAAGTTTTAAAGCGGCCTTAAAAAAATCTCAAGAACTTGGCCTTGCTGAGGCGGATCCAAGTTTGGATATTAATGGAACAGACGCGGCTCAAAAAGCTAGTATTCTTGCTGCTTTAGCTTTTCATGTGCCTTTCGACTTCTCTTTTGTAAGCTTCGAGGGGATAGAAGAGGTAGAGTTAGAGGATCTTAAATATGCCAAAGAACTAGGCTATTCAATTAAGCACATAGCACTTGGCGAGTTAGACAGTAATGTAGTTTGTGTAAGTGCTTATCCAACTTTAGTGGATAAGGAAACCTTGCTTTCACAAGTAGGTAAGGAAATGAATGCTCTTGAAATATTTTCAGAAGGGGTTGGTTCAACAGTTTATTACGGTCCGGGAGCTGGACCAGAACCAACTGCTTCAGCAGTAATAGCCGATTTAGTTGACATAGCTAAGGGAGGCTGGGATTTAGATATTAATTCTGATAGCAGTAATGAATTACAAGTATCGGATAGTAAGAAAGCAGCTAGATATTACAGAATACAAGTTAATGATGAACCTGGAGTTATAGCTAAGATATCCTCTTTATTTGCGGATAGAAATATAAGCATTGAGGCCTTAATTCAACATGAAGCAAAGGCGAAAGCAAACCTGGAATCCATTCCTGTAGTCATAATATCTGGTGAAATTACTGATAATGAAGCTTTTAAACTAAAAAATGAGTTGGAAGACTTACCAGAAGTTACTCCGGGAGTTAAGAAGTTTAGGATTCATCTAGGCAAGAAGTAATGCAATATATAAGTACCAGAAACTCTTCACTGAGAAAGTCATTTAGTGAAGTCCTATTAGGGGGTCTTGCCCCAGATGGTGGTTTGTTTATGCCATTAGATACTCGCAGGTTCACGAATGAGGAACTTGAAGATTTAAGCTCTTTAAATTATCAAGAATTAACAGCTGAGATACTTCATCAATTTGTATCAGAAGAGATTAATAAAAGTGATTTTGAATACATTGTTAATGACGCTTATCAAGCTTTTGAAAACAAAGACGTAGTTAATTTAATTAAATTAGAAGACCAAAGATGGATCCTTGAGTTATTTCATGGACCCACTTTGGCATTTAAAGATGTTGCAATGCAGCTATTAGGAACGCTACTTAATCATTTTGCGCAAAAGCAAGAGACAAAAATTGCTGTTTTAGGAGCTACTTCTGGTGACACTGGGTCAGCCGCAATTTCAGCGTGCTCTAGATACAAGAACGTAGAAGTTTTTATCCTGTATCCGCATGAGAGAGTTACTGAAATACAGAGAAAGCAGATGACAACTACTCAAGCAAAGAATGTGCATGCTCTCTCAGTTCAAACTGATTTTGATGGCTGTCAGGCCATGGTTAAAGAGTTATTTTTGGACGAAGCTATTGTGTCAAATGAAACACGTTTTATAGCAGCTAATTCTATAAATTGGGCTAGGTGTATGACCCAATCAGTTTATTATTTCTGGACTTACTTAAGGTTAAAAGAAGAGCTGAACGGATTGATCTTTTCGATACCTTCCGGGAATTTCGGACATGCTTATGCAGGTTGGTTGGCTAAGGAAATGGGTCTTCCCATTAATAAAATACTAGTTGCCACAAATAGCAATGATGTTTTGCACAAATTATTTTCTGAAAATTCTTATAAGAAAGGGAAAGTCACCTCAACATTGGCCCCCAGTATGGATATTTCAGTGGCCAGTAATTTTGAAAGGCTACTGTTTAATTTATTTAACAATAATTCTAAGAAGCTGCAAAAAACTATGTCTTCCTTCCCTAAAGAACAAATTTCAGTGCCCGGAGAATACTGGAAGAAAGCAGAAGATGTATTTTTAAGCTTTCCAAGTACGGATCAGGAAATACTGCAAGAAATTAAAAAAACTTTTGAGACAAGCAATTACATACTAGACCCGCATACTTCTACAGGGGTTAGAGCTGCCAGAGAATTAATCTCTCCTGACCAGTCTGTGATAACAATGGCCACAGCACACCCATCTAAATTCATGGAGGCCATTAAACAAGTGTTAGCTGAAGACGCTGTAGAGACTCCTTCTCAATTAAAGGATATAGAAGATAAACAAGAAGATTTTGTTGTTCTACCCGATAATATAGATAAGGTGAGAGAGTATATAGTTTCATCTATTAATTAAGACATGACTGAAGTAACTTCGATAATTGAAGATTTAAAAAATCAGGTCAAAAGAATTGATGACCTAAGGGGGTATCTTTGACCTCGAAAAAAAACAGTCTCGGTTAAATGAATTAACTGAAAATCTTAACGATCCAAATGTTTGGGATGACCCAAAAAAAGCTCAAGAACTAAACAAAGAAAGGGTACATCTTGAAAAAGAGGTAACAAGGGTTACCGATTTAGACCAGGCCATAAAAGACTCTTCAGAGTTATCCGAATTGGCTCTCTCCGAAAATGATGAAGAAGCCTTAGAAGGACTTATCGAAGAAATTGAAAAAAATGAAAAGATGCTCTACCAATTAGAGTTTCAAAGAATGTTCTCTAATCCCATGGATCCAAATAATGCTTTTTTAGATATTCAGTCTGGCTCAGGTGGAACCGAAGCTCAGGATTGGGCGGAGATGATTATGAGGATGTATTTAAAATGGGGTGAATCTAAGGGATTTAAAGTTGAAATGATTGAGGTGTCTCCTGGCGAGGTAGCTGGAATTAAAAGTTCTGCAATTAGATTCGAAGGAGATTATGCGTATGGATGGCTTAGGACAGAAACAGGAGTGCATAGATTGGTAAGAAAGTCTCCTTTTGATTCAGGCAGTAGAAGACACACTTCTTTTGCATCTGTTTTTGTTTCCCCTGAAATTGATGAAACCATTGAAATAGACATAAACCCTTCAGATCTTAGAATAGATACTTACAGAGCTAGCGGAGCAGGCGGACAGCATGTTAATAAAACTGATTCAGCTATTAGAATTACCCATGAACCTACTGGAGTTGTTGTCCAATGCCAATCTCAAAGGTCACAACACCAAAATAGAGACAAAGCAATGCAACAACTTCGGGCTAAACTTTATGAAATAGAAATGCAAAAGCTGGATGCAGAAAGACAGACTCTGGAGGAATCAAAGTCAGATATAGGGTGGGGAAGTCAGATAAGATCGTATGTGTTGGATTCAGCGCGAATAAAAGATCTAAGGACTGGTTATGAGACTTCAAATTGCACAGCAGTATTGGATGGAGATCTTGATAGTTTTATTGAAGCGAGCCTTAAAGCCAATATTTAGTTAAAGTATGCGTAATGACAGAAGAAATTTCACAAAATGAACTCTTAGCTTTAAGAAGAGCTAAACTCGATGAGTTAAGGTCGAAAGGTAATGCCTTTCCAAACGACTTTAGGAGGGACGCGTTAGCAGAGGAGCTACACGCCGCTTATGATTCTTTTGAGAAAGATAAATTACAAAGTAAAAAAGTAGAGGTCTCGGTAGCGGGCAGAGTAATGTTGCAGCGTGTAATGGGCAAGGCCAGTTTCATTACCATTCAGGATCTTTCTGGACAAATTCAGGCTTACATTAAGGCAGATAACCTGGGGGCAGAGGCATATAAGGAATTCAAGAAATGGGATTTAGGAGATGTGGTAGGTCTTAAAGGAGAGCTATTTAAAACCAAAACCAATGAATTAACAGTTGAAGCCAAAAGTATTTTTCTTTTAACAAAATCTTTAAAGCCTCTACCAGAGAAGCATGCCGGTTTAGTTGACACAGAACAGAGGTATAGAAAAAGGTATTTAGATCTCTTAACCAATCCTGAAAGTCTCGAGGTTTTTAAGAAGCGAAGCAAAATTTTAAGTGAAATACGTAATATCTTTATAGAAGAAGGTTACTTGGAAGTCGAGACTCCGATGATGCACCCGATACCAGGAGGGGCCACAGCCAGACCATTTCAGACCCACCATAATGCCCTTGATATGGATTTGTATTTGAGGGTTGCTCCCGAGTTATACCTTAAAAGGCTAGTTGTAGGAGGAATAGAAAAAGTATTTGAGATCAATAGGAATTTTAGAAATGAGGGGTTGTCCACAAAACACAATCCTGAATTCACCATGCTTGAATTTTATACGGCTTACGCCGATTACGAAGACCAAATGAATTTTATGGAATCTCTAATAAGAACATTGGCAGAGAGGGTTTTGGGAAAAACAGTTATTGAACAAAATAAAAAGAAGTATGACCTATCAAAGTCTTTTCAAAAACTAACCTTAGTTGATTCCATCATTAAATATCTTGGTGTTGAGAAAGGTCAACTAGAAGACAGGAAAGAGCTAGAGAAGATAGCTAAGAAGCTAGAAGTGGAGAATATAAAAGACTCCTCTGACGGTAAGCTGCAATTAGAAATATTTGAGAAGGGCGTAGAGAGCGAGCTTGATAAGCCTACTTTTATAGTAGGGTATCCTAAAGATGTATCTCCTCTTTCAAGAACACAAGACGATAACCCAGATTATGTAGATCGTTTTGAATTGTTTATAGGTGGAAAAGAAATTGCCAATGGATTTTCTGAGCTTAATGATCCGGATGAACAAGCGGAGAGATTTAAACAACAAGTTAAGCAGCAAGACTCTGGCGACAAAGAGGCCATGGGTTACGACGAAGATTATGTAGAGGCTTTAGAGTATGGCCTTCCACCATGTGCAGGCGTAGGAGTTGGTATTGACAGGCTAGTTATGCTCTTTACGGGGGCCACGTCTATACGAGATGTGCTTTTATTCCCCCAACTTAAACCGAAAGGTAAAGATTAGTCTAAGAGATCTTTTACAGCTTCTTTTTCAGACAATAGTTCGTCCGTAGTAATTTTGATTTTTGCTTGAGCAAAATCATTGAGCTCAATACCTTGGACTATATCAACCTTACCCTGGCCATTAGAAGTTAAGGGGAAGCCAAAAATTAAGTCTTCAGGTATCCCATAACTTCCATCACTTGGAACCGCTGCGCTAAACCAATCTCCTTCCTCAGTCTTATTATCAACAGCCTTAACAGTATCTATAGCAGCATTAGCTGCTGAAGCTGCAGAGGAGGCACCCCTCGCATCAATTACTGCCTTTCCTCTTTGTTGCACAAGAGGTAAGTATTCGTTTTCAACCCAATCTAGGTCATTTATCACTTCAACTGCACTTACGCCATCAAGTTGCGCGTTGTAAGGATCAGGATACATAGTAGGGCTATGATTTCCCCAAACTGTCATGTTAGTCACTGAACTTATTTCTGCACCTGCTTTTTCAGCTAATTGTGCTTTAGCCCTATTGGCATCGAGCGCAGTCATGGCAAACCAACTCTGTGCTGGGTTTTCAGACTTTGTTCTTCCAATCAGCGCATTTGTATTGGCTGGATTGCCTACTACTAAAATTTTTGCATCTTCTTGCGCTAATTTACCTATTGCCTCGCCTTGGTCAGTGAAAATACCTCCATTGATTTTTAGTAGGTCACTTCTTTCTTCAATTTTCTTCCCATCGACCACTATTCCTCTTGGAATGCTGCCAACTAAAAGGACCCAATGTGCATCCTTAACTCCTTCTTTAATATCCGCTGTCGCAAGCAAGGATCCTGTCTGTTCAAATCCACAATCAATCAGTTCCATGATGGTTCCTTCAAGCTTGTCTACAACTTGAGGAATTTCTATCAGTCTAAGATTCACTTTTGTATCAACCCCAAAAGTTTCTCCACTAACCAACCTAGGAAGTAAGGAATAAGCAATTTGACCCGCTCCTCCGGTAACAGCAACATTAATTTCTTTCATTTACTTCTCCTTCTAATCAGGTTGGAAAATATTTCGTGAATTATCAAATTTTACAGTACCTGTGGCGTTTAACATTTCTTTCTGCATCATTTTAGTCAAAAGATTTTCATTTCTTTCAGTGTTAGCAACAAATCTTTTCCCGTCTTCCATGCGACCTATGATAATAGCCTTAGTTGGACCTTCTCTTGAGTTCACCACTGTATAGGTTTCTATAGAACCTCTACCGTTTGCTTCTTCGATAAATTCAGGGTGCTCTAAACTTTCTATTTCCTTTTGTAAAAGTGAAGAATCTACAACTTGGTTCCATTCTCCTAAAAAAGGATTGGAAGAGAATATCCCCAGCCCGTGTTTGGTCAGGAACCATCCATTAGCATTAACCAGTCCATAACTGCCTTGATTTTCTCTCAATTTATTAACCATACTCGCTAAAGAGTTGACCACATAAGCACTGCCTGGTCCTCCGTAATAAGGCAAACCTCCTGTGACGGTCAGGTCTCTAGTGTCTTTGTCTGGTATGCCTATTTCTTTTTTAGCAATTTGAACTGCGCTAGGAAAACAAGAGTATAGATCATAAAAAGAAACATCTGATTGAGTACAACCTGCTTTGCTAAAGATTGCTTCAGCACATTTTCTAATAGCCGGAGAGGAGTAAAGGTTTTCTCTTTCAGTAATGTTCCAAATATCATTTATACATCCAGCGCCATGCATAAAAATCCATTTTGAAGTGGGTATCCCTAATTCCTTGGCCTTTTTAGCAGATGTAATTACCAAAGCAGCAGACTGATTTACTCTGATAATTGAATTCATGTATTTGGTATAGGGAAAGCTCACCATTCTATTTTGAGGTGTTGCTTCAACTATTTCTTCAACAGATCTATGAATTTTGAACCAAGAAAATTCATTTTCTGAAGCTATTTCAGAAAAACGACTGAATAAATTACCTATATCTTCCTGGTGTTGATTGGCGCTTTTACCTTCATTGCCTCGAATGCTGTTAGCAAATAAAGGATAAACTGAAGAAGGCTCAAAAATACCATGTTTCTTTTCGAATTCACTTCCCAGGTCTCTTTGACTTCCTAATGATTCAGGCTCTCCTCCTGGATTATCTCCCCAGTTAACTTCCAGGCCATCTTTTAATCTAGAAACAAAAGTATCTAAAGCTTCTCCCCCGGTTAGAAGAGCACAATCCATTTTTTGATCTTTAATGCGATTACAAATCTCATTAAGTAGAAGTTGAGGTGAATTTCCGCCAGTGGTTGTATAAATCTCATTAGGAACACTTACACCCAGTGAATTACCCAAGCTCTTGGGCATATTTGAGTATCCCCACAGGTCAGTTGTTGCTGAATCTCGGTTTGGTGTATCACCGGTAAAACGAATTACAGAAATAGTGTCTAGATGTTCTTTTAAACTAACCTTGGCTTCACAATCGTCTAAGGCTTTTTCACAAGCTATTTTTAAAATATCTAAATAATTAAGACCTTCAGGACCTTTCTTATCTAGGTACTGTGAACAACCAACTAATACGGGGGTATTGTCATTTACTTGAGAATGTAAATTACTCATAAATAATTATTATTTTTTAGCGCAAGAAGTCTAACTACTGATATCTTTTGTAGCAATAGGGAAGCCTGAAAGAATATTTTAGAGTACCATACCGCAAATTATGAAATATGACTTTGATAGCATAATAGATCGTATAGAAACGAGAAGCACGAAATGGCTAAAGTTTGATGACCCCAATATCCTTCCTATGTGGGTCGCTGATATGGACTTTGAATGTCCTCCTGAGGTGACTAAAGCCATTAAAAAGAGAGTTGACCAGGGTATTTTTGGTTACACAGAAAGACCCGTAGAATTGACTTCCTTACTGCAAAAAAGGTTGGTTGATAAATCAGGGTGGGAAATTGATCCAGCATGGGTAACTTGGATGCCTGGCGTGGTTGTCGGATTGAATGTGGCTTGTCGAACAGCTCTAAGTCCTGGTGATATGGTCATGACACCGTCACCTATTTATAGGCCTTTTGTTTATGCTTCAGACAATATGAATAGAGGGAGGTTAAATACGGATCTAAAAAATGTTGAAGGAAGATTAGAGCTAGACTATGAATCCATAGATCAGCTGATGAGTGAAGAAATTAAAATGTTCTTTTTCTGCAATCCTCATAATCCTGGCGGAACAGTATTCAATCAAGAAGAGATAAAAAAATTGGTAGATATATGTGAAAAAAATCAAACCATAATATGTGCAGACGAAATTCATTCAGATTTGATTTTTGAACCAGGCAGAAAACACCTACACTTGGCGCAGACCAATGAATACGCACTAAACAATTCAATTACTTTGTTGTCTCCCACTAAAACTTTTAATATGCAAGGACTGCCTTGTGGAGCAGCAATTATTCCAAACCCCGAGCTTCGACAAGAGTTTAGGCGAAACATGAGGGGAATAGCAGCTCATATTGGTGTTTTTGCTTACACAGCAGCAGAAGCTGCCTACAAATACGGAGAGCCTTGGTATCAGGAGCTTATGGACTACCTTGGAGAGAACAGAAAGCTACTCAAAGAAGAGATATCTAAAATTGAAGGACTCTCCTTATACGGACCAGAAGCAACTTACCTTGCGTGGATAGATTGTTCTAAAACAGGATTAGATGATCCATCGGATTTCTTTATTAACGCAGGGGTTGGCGTTCATAGAGGGGAATGGTTTGGTGACAGTCAATTCGTTCGTTTAAATTTTGGTTGTCCAAGATCCAGGCTGGAAGAAGCTTTATCTAGAATAAAAAAAGCTTTTTCACAAAGAAACTAGGTTCCTGTACTATTAGCGCCTCAAAATTTATTAGGAGTAATTATGGCTATAACTTTTAAAGATCAAGTTGCTATCGTCACTGGGGCGGGCGGAGGTTTAGGACGTTGTCATGCTTTAGATTTGGCTAAAAGAGGCGCTAAAGTCGTGGTTAATGATCTTGGAGGTAGCGTAGACGGGTCCACTGGCGGCTCTCTCTCCCCAGCAGAAGCGGTTGTGGAAGAAATAAAAGCTGCAGGCGGAGAAGCCATGTCAAATGGTGCCAGCGTTACCGATAAAGGTCAGGTAGAAGCGATGGTCAAGGAAGTAATGGACGCTTACGGCAGGATTGATATTTTGATTAATAATGCCGGTATCTTGAGGGATAAAAGTTTTACGAAGGTAGAAGACGACGATTTTAGGATGGTTCTTGAAGTGCATTTAATGGGGACGGTCAATTGCACAAAAGCTGTTTGGGAGATCATGAGAGAGCAGAACTACGGAAGAATCGTAGTGACTTCATCTTCAAGCGGTCTCTACGGTAATTTTGGCCAAACTAATTACGGTTCTGCCAAAATGGGGGTGGTTGGACTCATCAACACTCTGAAATTGGAAGGAGCTAAATACAACATTAAGTGCAATGCACTTGCACCTTTTGCTGGAACCAGAATGACTGAAGAATTGCCTGGTATGTCAGATGTTTTAGACCAAATAAAACCAGATTTTGTTACTCCAGCAGTGACTTATATGGTTTCAGAGGACGCTCCCACAGGAGTAATTATGGCAGCTGGCGCAGGGGTTTTTGCCAGAGTTATGATTCACGAAACCATGGGTATTAATCTTGGAACAGGCGAAGATATGACAGCAGAAAATATAGCTTCAAATTGGGATCAGATCTCAGATATGAAAGATGCAAAGCCATGTTATCAAGGCGGAGAACAAGCCATGAAAATGTTTGAGTTGATCCAGAACGAAAAAGGTTAGTGTCTAAAAGAAAACTGGATTCATGCCATAAGGTCATGGACTTTAGGGACCTCGCTGAAAAGCGACTTCCTGCACCAATGTTTCATTACATAGACGGCGCTGCTGAAGATGAATGGACTTATCGACAAAACACTTCTGCATTTGAACAATTTGAATTGGTCCCAAGGTTCCTCGTAGACGTAGACAAGATAGACACTTCAACAACGGTCTTAGGCCAAAAAATAGATTGGCCATTTATTTGCTCTCCCACCGGCTATCATCGTTTGTTTCATCCAGACGGAGAAGGCGGTGCAGCCAGAGCTGCAGCAAGAACAGGAACCATATTTTGTCTATCCACGATATCTACTACGCTTATTGAAGATGTAGCGAAGGCATCTGATGGACCAAAAGTGTTTCAGATTTATGTGTTAAAAGACAGGAGCTTGTCACAGGAATACATTCAAAGATGCAAAGACGCGAATTACGATGCTTTGTGTCTTACAGTGGATGTTCCTAGTAATGGTAGAAGAGAAAGAGATTTAGTGACCGGAATGACAGTCCCACCTAAATTAGGTTTGAGTGGATACATGAATATCGCCAGGCATATCAACTGGTCCTTCAATTACATAACTCACCCACCAACCCCCTCGATGGTGAATCTAGAGCACAAAGTACCAGCTGGATCTTCAAGTATGTCCGTCATGGACTTCATGAACAGTCAATTCGACAGAACGGTTACCTGGAAGGATGCGGCCTGGATGATAGAACAGTGGGATAAGCCATTTGCTATCAAAGGCATTTTGTCTGTGGAAGACGCTAAAATGGCAGCTGAAGTAGGAGCATCGGCTATTATGGTTTCGAATCACGGAGGTCGTCAGATGGACGGTTGTCCAGCCCCCATTGAGGTACTGGGCGATATCATCGACGCTGTCGGCGATAAACTTGAAGTTATCTTAGATGGTGGAGTGAGGAGAGGGACGCATATCTTAAAAGCTTTATCCATGGGCGCGAAAGCCTGTATGGGCGGTAGAGCTTACCTTTATGGTCTGGCAGCTGCGGGTGAAGAAGGTGCTTACCGTTCTCTCAATCTTTTGAAAGAAGAGGTTCAAAATAATATGATTCTATTGGGGTGCACCAAAGTAGAAGACATTAAATCGGATAGATTGAGAAAAGTGTAATGAGTATTAAACCTAAACTAATATTACCTTTTGTTTTATTTTATTCGCTTATTTGCGGTGCTCAGGTTATTGCCATAGAGAATGGTCCTGATATACAAGAAAAATTACAAGAAGCCTTAATTTTAGCTAAGCCTGGGGATACCATCAGACTTGGAGAAGGTTTCTATAGCTTCTCGGACGGCCTTTCATTGGATGTTGATGAGGTTAAAGTGGTTGGCACGGGCATGGATAAAACCGTTTTAAGTTTTGCCGAACAAGAGTCTGGCGCCCAAGGATTGTTGGTAACTTCAAGTAAAGTTATTTTGAAAGACTTCGCAATAGAGGATGCCAAAGGTGATGCTCTTAAAGTTATAGGAGCAGACGGTATTTACATGATCAATATTAGAACGGAATGGACCGGAGGCCCTAAAAGCACTAACGGCGCTTATGGTTTATATCCGGTTGAGTCAAAAGATGTCCTTATAGATGGATGTGTAGCCATAGGCGCCTCTGATGCTGGGATCTATGTAGGTCAATCTGAAAATATTATTGTCCGAAACAGCCGTGCACACTACAACGTAGCAGGCATAGAGATAGAAAATTCTTATTATGCTGATGTCTACGACAATGTGGCTTCTCACAACACGGGAGGCATCCTAGTCTTTGACCTACCTGATTTGCCTCAACAAGGGGGTCATCATGTGCGGGTCTTTAGGAATAAGGCAGTTGATAACGACACAGATAATTTTGCTCCTGAAGGAAATATTGTGGGAGAGGTACCACGAGGCACCGGTATCATCATTCAGGCAAATTCCGATGTGGAAGTTTTTGATAATGATATTTCAGGAAACGGGACTGTAAACCTTTCAATAGTTACTTATTCTGCTGAAACCGATGATGAGAATTACTACCCTCATCCCAAATCTATTCAAGTTCATGGCAATCGATTTGGTAATGGAGGTTTTGACCCAGACGTAGACAAAGCTATAGCGGGCATATTGTATGAACTTTCAGAAGGCAATATGCCGGATATTTTTTGGGATGGAATATTGCCTCTAACTCAAATGATTTTTGGTCAACCTGACGAAGAAAAATTAGTCCTTTCTGACAACGGAGAAGCATCTTTCATGGCTTTAAAACCAATTAAATACATGCTGTCGCTGCCTAATGTAACTACTTCCGATACCGAGCCATATAACCGTAAAATCAGACCTTTATCCGCGGTAGTTATGGAAATCCCTGAAGGAATTTAATCTTTAGTGGCAATGAAGATTGCTTTAACAAATTTTATGGTTATCTCATTCATGTTAATGAGCGCGAATCTTTGGTCTGTAAATGATGCGAAAATTACGAGCAGTGAATTTCCAAAAGTACTTTCAGAATTTGAATTTTTTATTGATCAAACTAAGCAACTGCCAGCTGAGAACGTTCATCCGTATGAACTAATCACTACTTTGTTCAGTGATTATTCCTACAAGAGCAGATTTATATATGTTCCGGAAGGAAAAGAAGGCAGTTACCAGAAAGATTGGGTTTACGATTTTCCTGTGGGCACAGCTCTGATTAAGACCTTTTACTACCCCCTCGATGAAAGAAACTTAGACTTGGGTTTAAACTTACTTGAGACTAGGGTTTTGTTACATAAAGAAACAGGTTGGGAAGCTGTTTCCTATGCCTGGAACGAAGAACAAACAGAAGCTTTTATCAAAATAGCGGGAAAAACAATCAATACTTCCTGGATAAATAATGAAGGAGTGAGCAGGGATGTACGCTACAGAGTTCCAAATATGAATCAATGTAAAGAATGTCATTCAACTAATGATGTGATTTCTCCAATTGGACCCAAAGCTCGAAATCTAGATAAAGATCTGGTCTACAGAGGTGAAAAGAAAAATCAATTAGCTTATTTATTAGAACACGGAGTGATTGACTCTATTCCTAAAGGGAATCAGGCCGTTGCAGACTGGGAAGATGAATCTGTACCTCTTCAAGAGAGAGCCCGTGCCTACTTAGCAGTTAACTGTGGACATTGCCACATGCCATCAGGAGTAGCTAATTCAACTGCCCTTTATCTAGATTTTAATGAGATTCGACCTCTTCATTTAGGAATTAATAAAAGTCCTGTAGCTACCGGAAGAGGTAGTGGTAGTTTAAAATACTCAATAGTGCCAGGCGAAGCAGATAAATCTATCCTCTTATATAGGATGATTTCTACGGACCCCGGAGTTATGATGCCCGAGTCAGGAAGGGCTTTGGTGCACACTGAAGCAGTAAACTTGATCGAAAAGTGGATTAATTCCATGAGAAGATAGTTATGAGCGAAAAAGAAGATCTTTTAAATAACTTAAAGATAGATCGTTCTCAAGAAGGGGAATCTGAACCTTTTCCTACCAAAATTGTTTCCATTATCGTTTCTGGGTTAGCTGTCATTGCGTTAGGCCTTTGGTTTTTTCTAGCAGAAGAAGAGGTTCAAGAAGTTACCACATTCACAGTCAAGTCAATTAATGCCTCCGGTTCTACTGCTTCCAGTATCCTTGATGCATCCGGTTATGTGGTTCCAAGAAGAAGGGCAACGGTCTCTTCAAAAATTACCGGTAAAGTCTTGGAAGTTCTGGTTGAGGAGGGAATGTATGTCGAAAAGGGACAACTATTGGCCCAACTCGATGACAGTACATACAAAGCTGATTTGGAATACGCTAAATCGCAGTTAAAACAAGCCCAAATCGCTTTTAAAAGTACAAGTGCATTAATTGAAGGTAAATTTGCAAGTCCTGACGAGCTAAAGACTAGAGAAGCAGTCATGGAAGGCGCACAAGCTTTAGTGGACATTAGTAAGCAAAGATTAGCTGATATGCAAATCTTGGCCCCTTTTAGCGGAGTGGTAGTCTACAAGGCAGCACAACCAGGAGAAATGATATCGCCGGTATCAGCAGGAGGAGGGTTTACTGCTACGGGAATTTGTACCATCGTTGATATGGATTCCCTTGAAATCGAAGTGGATGTAAATGAAGCATTCATCAATAGAGTAGAAGCTGGACAGCCTGTTGTAGCTAACTTAAATGCTTATCCAAAGTGGGATATCCCAGCAGAAGTTATCGCAATTATTCCAACTGCTGACCGTAATAAAGCTACCGTTAGAGTGAGAATAGGGTTTTTAGAGAAAGATGAAAGGGTTCTACCCGATATGGGCATAAGGGTTTCATTTCTTCAAAAAATGGTTGAAACGACCACTGTAAAGAAAGAAGGCGTGGTTGTTCCAAATGCGGCAGTATTAAATGAAGGTGATGAAAGTTATGTAATCTTAGTAAAGAATGGAAGAATTGAGATTAAGCAAGTCGAAGTAGCTGAGGAAACCTCAAATTATTCAAGAATAGTAAAAGGAGTAAGGGCAGGGGATCAAGTGGTTGCTTCTTATGATGAAGAGTTAGAAAATAATCAAAAAGTTTCAATAAATTAAACGGAGAAAGGAATGTCAGATTCTTTAGTCAGTGTTAAAGCTGTAAATAAAACATATCAAAGAGGTGGCGAGAAACTGGTAGTTCTAGATGATCTAAGTCTAGAGGTCCCTAAGGGAGATTTCCTTGCGCTTATGGGGCCTTCTGGATCCGGTAAATCAACTCTTTTAAACCTGATAGGAGGGTTGGATACACCAACTTCTGGATCCGTAGAAGTGGATGGAGAAAGACTTGATGCGTTAAACAGTAAAGCATTGAGCAAATGGCGATCCAGTCACGTCGGCTTTATTTTCCAGTTTTACAACTTACTCCCCGTTCTAACAGCCTTTAGAAATGTTGAGTTACCTCTACTTTTAACTAAACTTTCTGGATCTCAAAGAAAACAACATGTTGAAACAGCTCTCAACATAGTGAGCCTTGCTGATATAGTTTGTGACGAGCCGACAGGTGACTTGGACAGAGATACAGCAACGGACATACTAAATTTATTACAGATTTTAAATAGAGATCACGGTAAAACCATACTGATGGTTACTCACGATCCTATGGCTGCTGATTCTGCTAAAAGAATTTTGCATCTAGATAAAGGCAAGCTTACTCACTGAAGCCAATGTATTGGGTTTTAATTAAAGCTAGTCTTTTTAGAAAGAAGATTCGAACCTTCTTAACCATCGCGTCTATTTCAATCGCTTTTTTACTGTTTGGGCTATTAAACTCCATGTCAGCCATTTTTACAGGATCCATGCAAGGCATGGCAGCAGATATCATTATGGTCATGCCGAAATACAACATGTTAGGCACGCAGCCCTATTCAAATGTTGAATACGTAAGGTCCCTTGAAGGCGTCGAAAAAGTAACTCATATGACCATGCTGGCAAGCGATCCGCTTAGTAGCATGTTTGACGGAATGATTTTTGCAGCAGATGGAAATCTTTTCGATGTTTATACAAGATTTCAAGCCACAGAAGAACACAAAGAAGCAATGCTCCAAAGACCTGACGGTGTTCTGGTAGGAAGACTACTAGCAGACCAAAAGGGTTTTAAGATAGGCGACAAGATAAGGACCAAAGCTACTTTCAAACACGAAGATGGCACGTTCAATTGGGAATTTGAAGTGGTTGGGTTTTACACAGTAGAGCAATTTACCGGTGATGAAATGGGTATTATTTCTAACTATAAGTATATCGATGACAGCCGAATGACCATGAAAGGGACTACCGGTTATATTATCGCTAAAGTCCTATCTCCAGAACTGGCCAATAGCATTTCAATCAAGATTGATAAAAACTTTGAGAACTCAGACAGGGCAACAAGAAGCGGTCCAGAAAACCAACTTGCTATGGAAATGGTGGGCGAATTCGGAGATATTGAGTTGATTATGAACTTAATATTATCTGCTGTCTTTTTTACGATCCTTTTAGTAACAGGCAATACCATGAGTCAAGCTGTAAGAGAAAGAACGGCAGACTTAGCAGTGCTCAAGAGTATAGGTTATGGAGATTTCCAGCTGTTTGTTTCAGTTATGTTAGAAGCATTTATTATTATCTTTTCAGGTCTAATACTTGGCCTGGGGATTACTCTCTTGATGATTCCTTTAATAGTGGCTGCTAGTCAAGACATGCTTCAAGATGCAATCTATTTAACTAGTTCTGCATTCACAACCGCTTTTCTTATTGGAGTTCTAGTTTCTTTTGTGTCTTCTTTTATGCCAGCAAGACAAGCACTTAAATTAAAAGTAGTGGATGCTTTAGCCAAAGGGTAACAATGAAGTACTGGACTTTAATTTCTGCTGCTCTCAATCGAAAACGCTGGAGGACTGTACTTACCATAGGTTCTCTAACCATAGCATTCATGCTTTTTGGAATGTTGCGATCAGTGGCGGTTGCTTTTACTGCAGAGGTAGACTTTGAAGGAGACGATCGTCTTATAGTCATGTCTAAACTTTCTTTTACTGATCCATTGCCTCTATCTTATCGAGAAAGAATTAGAGCAGTAGAGGGAGTTAGTCATGTGGCCCACAGAGAGTGGTTTGGTGGAACATACATAGATCGAGAGAACTTTTTTCCAAAGTGGCCAGTACCACCTGAAGATTGGTTTGAAGTTTATGATGGATTCAGGATAAGTGAACAAGAAAAAAGAGACTTCATCAATACAAGAACAGGCATGGTTGCTGGAAAAGCCTTGGCCGATAAATTTAATTGGAAAGTTGGAGATAAAATTCCCATTATTGGTGATATATGGCCAAAAGAAGATATGACGAATCTATGGGAATTTGATTTAGTGGGTATCTTTGAGGTAAGTGAATCCGATCCTGTTTATGGAGGTGATGAACAAGTCTTCATTAACCATGACTATTTTGAAGAAACAAGAGCTTGGGGTAAGGGGACAGTTGGAAATTACATAGTCAAGGTTAAAAACAAATCTGACAATGAAAAGATAGCCAAAGAGATTGATAAGATGTTTGCTAACTCTTTCAATGAAACCAAGACTTCAACAGAATCTGCTTTTAGTAAGATGTTTGCTGAGCAAATAGGTGACATTGGTTTTATTATGAATTCTATTCTAAGTGCAGTGTTCTTTACGATGTTGCTAGTAACCGGTAATACCATGAGTCAGGCAGTTAGAGAGAGAACATCAGAGTTCGCTGTATTTAAGACAATAGGCTATTCAGATAAGACCATTTTGTCTTTAGTTTTGTGTGAATCTATTGTTATTTGTCTAGTATCTATGGCTCTTGGCATTATTCTAAGCTTCTTAGTCTTTCTAGGTATTTCAGGAGATTTATCAGAGTTTGCAGGGGATATTACTTTTGAATATTCGGTAATATTATGGGCACTAGTAGCCGCTCTATTGATGGCCATGATATCTGGTTTACCGCCAGCTGTTGGCGCTATGAGGTTAAAAGTTGTGGATGCTTTAAGAAAGGATTAGTTATGAAACAGATATTGGCTATTTTAGGAATGAATCTTAGAACTATATTGGCTAGATCAGGTTCTTCAATTGTAATAATTATAGGAATCGCCGGTTCAGTTGCTGTTATGGTTTCCTTGTTAGCAATGGCAGAAGGGCTGAGCAAAACTATTGCAAACACAGGAGAAGAGGATCGCGTCTTAATTTTTAGAGACGGAGCAAATTCAGAACTCAGCAGTGGTATCTATGTTCCCAATGTGTCCATCATAGAAAATATGCCAGGAATTAGACAATCTGATGAGGGCCCAATGATTTCTTCTGAGTTATATACCATCATAGATTTAAAGAAAAAGGGAGCTGAAGATACCTCAAATCTTCCTTTAAGAGCAGTTCAACAGATGAGCTTTAAAATAAGACCTGAACTAAAGATTATAGAAGGACAAAATTTTACCCCTGGTAGGGCTGAAATAATTGTTGGAAAGGGAGCTAATGACCAATACGAAAGTTTAGATATTGGTGACCAGATAAAGGTAAGAGATACCTTAGTTACCGTGGTAGGAATATTTGCTACTGGTGGGGACGTTCATGAATCTGAGATTTGGGCTGATCTTGCCGGCGCTCAAGGGTTTTTTAGAAGAGAAAACTCAGCTTCCATAGCCATAGCACAAATGGAAAGCAGTTCAGTTATAACAGAATTTGGAGTTGCCTTAGAACTAGATCCTAGGTTAGAACTTAGAGTACAGGGCGAGGCAGATTTTTACTCGCAACAATCGTCAGGTGCTTCTGGAGTAATTGAAATTTTCGGTTATGTGGTAGCGATCATTATGGCTATAGGGGCAGTCTTTGCTGCTCTGAACACTATGTATAGCGCTGTTTCTACAAGATTGGTAGAGATTGGAACTTTAAGAGCTGTTGGTTTCCAAGGTGGATCAGTTTTATTGGCTTTGATGATTGAATCTATGATTTTAGCCTTATTAGGTGGGCTTTTAGGAGCAGGTATTTCTTATTTGATTTTCAATGGATATACAGTTTCAACTCTGGCTTCCGGTTCTTTTACGCAAACAGCTTTTGATTTTGCTGTTACTGGGTCGATTGTCAGCCAAGGCTTAATCCTTGCTTTGATTGTTGGTTTCCTTGGGGGCGTCCTTCCTGCTAGAAGAGCGGCTACTCAAGATATAACTGAAGCCTTACGAGCTATTTAACTTTTTTTCACTTAACAGCAGACCGTTATTGTCTGCGTAGACATACTGTCCAGGTTTAAAAGTTAATCCTCCAAAAGTTACTTCAACACCCAAATCACCGAGTCCTCTTTTTTCACTTTTTATTGGGTAGGTACCAAGAGCTTGGACTCCTAAATCTAAAGTTCCGATAATGTCGACATCCCTGATGTAGCCATTAATAACAATTCCAGACCAATTATTTTTTACACCTGCTTCTGCTATTAAATCTCCGAGTAGTGCTACTGTGTTGATACCGCCAGCATCTACAATCAAGATTTTCCCATTTCCTTCAGAATTTAACTGCTCTTTAACTATAGAGTTATCATCAGGGCATTGAAGAGTTTCAATGGGACCACTAAAAGAAGATTTGCCCCCATAATTTGTCATTATGGGTTCAAGTGCTTTAGTTTCAGGAAAAGCGTCTGAAAGATCGGGCGTAGATAATTCCACTTAAGCGACTCTCTGTTCTCCTCTTATCAAAGAACCGGGAAGGGCTCCTGTTGCTTTATCGTCTTTGAAAGTAACCACGCCGCTTTTTATTGTTGCTTTATAGCCTGAAGCTTTTTGAATAATCCTTCTACTTCCTGTAGGTAGATCATGGACCATTTCAGGTTTAAAGACACACAGCTTATCGTGATCAATTATATTAATATCAGCTAAGAGTCCTTCCTTTAGTTGGCCTCTGTCCATAAGACCAAAAGTTTCTGCTGTCTCTTTAGTTTGCTTGTTTATTATAAATTCAACAGGAATCTTATCTCCACGGGTCCTGTCTTTACTCCAATGAGATACATTCCAAGTTGGCATACTGGCATCACAGATCAAACCACAATGCGCTCCTCCATCACTGAGTCCTGCCACAGAACTTTTAAACTCTATAAGCATTTTATAAAAATCTAAACTGTGCTCTGGGTAAGGACCGAAAGGTACCCAAATGAATGTCTTCCCGTCATTCTTTAGCATTTCATCATAAACAACTTCTATTGCCTTTTTCCCTTCAGACTCAGCTATACCAGCAATACTTAACTCCTTAGATGGTTCATAATTAGGAACATGATCCATAGGGAATTGTTGTTCGAAAGTAGTAATTAGTCTGTAGACTAAATGATTGCGATCTACCATGGGTTCTTCGCTTAAGAGTTTTTCTTTGAACTCAGGAGTTTTCATGACTTTTAGCTTTTCGTCTAAGGATTTATTAGCAATTTCTGAATAACTTGGGTGAGTTATGAAAGGGTGTACAGTAGATTCTAGGCTAAATAGCATGCCAGTAGGCCTTCCAGAGTACTGCGGTCTAATTTTTACGCCTTTAGAGAAGTTTTCTTCGCAATATCTCCATACACTAAAGGGATCTCCGCTAGTTTGAGCATAGGTTAGAGTCCTGTCAGATTCCTCTACAAACTCTTTGACCCAATCTAATTCAATGTCTTTATCCATCCAATCGGAGACTATTTCTAGAGTTCCTTCACCCAGGTCAGCAATAGTGTTAGCTATCTTTCTCATTTCATTAGCACTAGCCTCTGTACCAGGAACATATTCTCCAGATTTATCTGTGTGAAGATAAGTTCTAGAGGTACTGAAACCCAAAGCACCAGCTTTAATGGCCTCTTCAGTAATTTCAGCCATCTTTTCTATTTCCTCATCTGAAGCATCTTCTTTTCCTTGGCATCGGTCATACCCCATCACATAGGACCTGATGGGACCATGACCAACCATAGCGCCAACATCCATTACCAACTCTTTCTTTTCGATGGTATCCAGGTACTCAGGAAAAGTTTCCCAGCCCCAATCTATGCCTTCATGAAGTGCGGTACCAGGAATGTCTTCAACCCCTTCCATTAATTGAATTAAGAATTCTTCCGAACCAGGTTTAACTGGTGCAAATCCTACTCCGCAGTTGCCCATAACGACAGTGGTAACGCCGTGCCAACAAGAAGGGCTTAGATAGGAATCCCAGCAAACTTGGCCATCGTAGTGCGTGTGTATATCAACCCAACCAGGTGTAACTAGGTGTCCACCTGCATCGATTTCTTCTTTTCCTTGTTCTTCAACAAGGCCTACTTTAGATATACGATCTTTATCGATTGCAATATCACCAATAAAGGCTTTTTCGCCACTACCGTCTACTATTTTTCCATTTCTTATTACTAGATCATGCATGTTTTTCCCTTCTTCCATTAAGAACAGAACGAATAATAGCTGTTTTTGGACAATCCTAAAACCATCTTTCTTGACAAGCAGATTTCATTCCAGTTTCATGGCAGAAACATTACAAGGAAGAATAAATCATGAGTTCATTAAAAGTTGTTTCCCCAGCGTCTGTAGGATTGGATGGCAAAGTAATGGGGAACATAAGAGATTACCTTAAAGAACAGTATGTAGAGCCCGGAAAATATGTAGGCACTTTAACTCTAGTAGCCAGAAAAGGTGAAATAGCTTACCTAGATGCGCTGGGTTTTATGGACCGAGAAAACAAAAAAGCCATGCAGGAAGATGCCATTTTTAGCATCTATTCAATGTCCAAACCCATAACCAGTATTGCGTTAATGCAACTTTACGAAAAAAGCCTCTTTCGGTTAGATGATCCCATCCATTGGCACATTCCTTCTTGGAGAAACCTAAGGGTCTATGAGTCGGGTCTTTATCCTAACTTCTTAACTTCAAGACCAAAACGTCATATGACCATTAGAGATCTGCTGTCTCACATGTCGGGTCTGACTTACGATTTCATGTTAAGAACCAACGTCGATGCGGCGTATCGAAAAACAAAACTGCAAGCGACAGGTGATTTGCAAGCCATGATTGATACGCTGGCTCAGTTGCCTTTGGAGTTTTCACCTGGAGATCAGTGGAATTACTCAGTTTCAACTGATGTTTGCGGCTACTTGGTTGAGCACTTTTCGGGCATGAAGCTGGACAAGTATTTTCAAAAACATATTTTTGATCCTTTGGGCATGGAGGACACAGGCTTTTCTTGCGCGAAAGAAAAAGTAGACCGACTGGCTTCACTTTACGAACAACATCCCAAGAAGGGACCTGTTTTGGTTGATCCAGGTGGAGCTAAGACAGCCAGAGTTAAAAAAAGGAAGATGCTTTCAGGGGGAGGTGGACTGTTATCGACGATGTCAGATTACTATCGTTTTTGTTCTATGTTGTTGAATCAGGGCGAACTTGATGGCACTAGAATAATCGGTCGCAAGACGCTTGCCATGATGGCTTCAAACCATCTGCCAGAAAATAAGGATTTAACTGAAATGAGCCAATCGGCTTTCAGCGAAACCACTTATCAGGGAGTAGGGTTTGGTTTAGGTTTTTCCGTGATACTGGATCCAGTTAAAACTCAATCTCTAACAGATGTAGGAGAGTATGGCTGGGGCGGAGCAGCCTCAACGGTTTTTTGGGTAAATCCGAAAGAAGAAATGGTAGTCATATTCTTAACTCAGTTATTACCGTCTTCAACTTACCAAGTGAGAAGAGAGCTTAGGTCTTTGGTTTATTCTTCGTTGAAGCCTGAGTAAATGAGTTTTGATTAATGGAATGGTTAGTAGCAACAGTTCTAATATTAGTTATCCTATACTTGTTAAACAACAAGCTATAAGTACTTTGATTTGAATAATGAAAGATAAAAAAGTATTAGCTTCAGTAGACGAACTTCAAGATGAAGGTCTTGCTGGTTCTGAAGGTACTTGGAGTGGCTATCATGGTAGACAGAAGCAGATAAGTCATAGAAAGGAGCAATGGAGAAATAAATTTATGGTTCAAAGTTTGTGGTACAGGAATTTGTTGAGAAATCCATCTGAAATTTCAGCCCTTTTTCCTTGCAGCACTGAAACAGGCAATCTGATGACACATCACCTGGAAGGGATGGGAAAAGGTTATGTTTTGGAGCTTGGATCAGGCATGGGGGCTATCACTGAATGCATCCTCAAACGTCAAGTCCCAGAAGAGAAGCTGGTACTGGTTGAAAAGAATAAAGAATTTGCAGGCTATCTCACCCAAAAATACCAAAAAGCCAATGTAATTGAAGAGGATGCCACTGAGTTACTAGAATCGCTTCTAACTTTACAGATCCGAGAGGTGGCACACGTTGTTTGCAGTCTGCCTTTAAGCCTCATACCACCAGAGCAGCAGTTGGTTATTTTGGATACAGTTTTTAAACTCTTGCATCCACAAGGTTGTTTCTCCCTTGTTACCTATTTACCAAGTTGCCCTATTTCACAAAAGATTTTAGATCAATACAGTAAAAGTTCTGAGCTATTTGGATTCACATGGAAAAATATCCCGCCAACATACGTTTATCACTTAAGGCACTATCAATAAATAGAAAACAAACCTATTATTTTAAAGATAACTAAAAACCCTAACCAAACCTCCCTGCTTCAAAATCCCAACTGCTCTGCCTATGAAAAAGAAAACTTTAGCTTCGATGGGATTTTTAAAAGCAGTAATTTCAGGTTTTTCTAAATTTAACGATTTTTCTGGACGATCATCCAGGTCAGAGTTTTGGTACTTCTTTCTGTTTATCTTTATCTTTAATCTCCTAGTCAGTGCCCTTGATGGCATCAATTTCTTTCTTTCTATTTTGGTTAACCTTATTTTTTTATTTCTACTTTTGCCTTATTTAGCGGTAAGTACCAGAAGATTACATGACTCTGGTCTAAATGGATGGTGGAATTTAATCCAAATACTTCCTCCAATACCTGTTCTTATTTTTATAAATTTGAACCAAGGATGGTTAGCATTAATTTTTATCTTTTTATGGTTTGTAGCAACTGCTGTTATTTGGAGCAGAAAAGGGGATGAGAAGGAAAATAAATACGGAAAAGTTCTTATCAAAGAAGAGTAGAGTTAAAAGATATAAGAAAGTTCTAAACCCTAACCAATGAAACTCTCTTTTGCCCTATCTCTTCTGCTGCTGTTTACTCTTAGTTGATGCCTGAGTAAATAAATCCAACTCAGCTCTAAGTTCCTTAGATAGTTTTACGAGCTTGTCTAAGTCCTTTTCCATAAATTGAGCATAAATGCTGAACCTCTGTTGAAGGTCACTATTTTCTTCTTTTATCTCTTCTGGTGCTCTAATTTTGTGAATTTTAAGAATGATTGTTAAACATTCTTCAACAAGTAGTCTTTTATCTATCAGAGCCATTAAGGAATTATATTTACTAATAAGCACTACCAGAAGAAAAAGAATTCAACTAAAGTAAGGCTGGTTATGGTTAAGTCTTTAAAAATTATTCTTCGTCGATGCCTGAATAGGAAATCCCCAAGAAAAGTGAAAAAAGTTACCTTAATTACTGTAACTTTACTATTTCTAGGACTTATAACAGCAAACGAAGAGTTAGATCAGAAGCTTAACTTGGAAGGGTATTGGTTTGCAGTATTTCTTCCTTTATTTCATGAAGAAGCAGTTGAGATTATTAAATCAGAAGAAGGTTATCAGGCAGTAAAGACTATAGGCAATGTTTATGTACCTGGTGGCGAAATAGGTTTAAAAATAGACAGAAATTTTCAAAACTGTAAGGGTGTTTCAGCTGGTAAGGGCTTTACAAACCCCAAGTTTTCAGGAGGGTGCAAGATCAAGAGTGTAAGTGAAGACTTAATAGTTGCTTGGCATGAAAAAGGTTTTCCAGATCTTTTTTATAGAGATCTTTCCTCTTCTCAAGGTTCTTTTTGTATAAGTGATTTTAAAGAAAAACTTCCTGAGAAAGGGCTAGAGAAGATTCTTGAGTTACGGCCTAAAGCTTTTAAACATTGTTTAGCATGCGAAGGATCTGCTTGTAGAATGAAATTATGGCCTAAAGGCAGAGAAAGTGAGTCATTAATTTGTAAAAAACTCTTTTGTAAACCTGTTAAAGCTATACAAAAGTATATTAGCTCTGAAGACGTTCTTAATGTAGGTTCAGGAACTACTTCTGTCCAATTCACTTTTATAATTAATAAAAAAGGGGATATTGATAATCTAAACATTACTTCATATGACGGGGCAATGAATAGAAAACAAGTTAAAACATTTACCAGGAATATTCTATCAAGCCTGGAATACATACCGGTTGAGATTAACGAAAAGGTATACGAAATTCATAACCTTAGAGGTTGGCTTTATTGGAATATAAGAGATGATGGTTAAATCTGTTTAATCAATAATGGGATCTTTTTCTTTTTTACTGACCCTATCTATCTTCCTAGTTAGTTTTCAGGCTTCTTCAGCATCCAAACTCGTCATAGAAAACGCCACCTTAATAGATGCTGCCACATTGGTTAGAGAAAGCATGACTGTGGTTGTGCAAGGAGATGAAATTAGCTCTATAGAAAAATCCGGCTCTAAAAATATAACTATTGAGAGAGAAGATAAGGTCATAGACGCAACCGGAAAATTTATGATCCCAGGTCTTTGGGACGCCCATGTTCATCTAACTTTCATTCCTCAACTTGATTATGAAACGACTTATAAGCTCTTTCTAATGAACGGGATAACCAGTGTTCGTGATACAGGAGCAGTTCTTAGCAAACTACAACCAGCAATAGACTTCGCCAATGAAAATCCTCATAAAACACCCAGAGTATTTTTTTCAGGACCACTAATAGATGGTAATCCAAGGGTATACAAGGGAGGGGAACCAGGATTTCCAGAGTTATCCATTGAAGTAAATGAAGATACTGATCTTGAAGCCCTGATTGATGATCTGATTAAAGAGGGGGTCTCCTTCTTAAAAACTTATGAAATGTTATCGCCAAGCACTTTTGTTAAGTTGCTTGAAATTGCAACAAAAAAAAATCTTCGTGTTACCAGTCACATTCCTCTAAGCATGGACTTGTCCGATGCAGTGGATGCAGGTTTAGGTGGCATGCAACATATTCGGAATTTGGATCTTGCCTGTGCTGAAAATGCTGAAGAAATCTTAGCGCAAAGGCAAGAACTATTAAAAAATCTAGATTTGCTACCTGGTTCAGTTTTGAGAGCAAAGATTCATCAATCGCAAAGATACGCTGCACTAGGCAATATTGACGAGAATCGATGCAATAAAATTATTAAATACTTAGCTACAAATAATGTTTTCCAAACTCCTACCTTGACCATTAATACCGTTAGCTCAAAAAGATTTTTTGCTGACAGTAAATGGCAAGATACTTATAAACTCCTACCCAGTGAAGTGCAGAAAAGTTGGTTGGATAGTTCTGTAAACCTCTCGCTACAACCGGTGAGTGGAAACAATAAAATGTTTCAAGATTGGAGCTTCAAAATTGTAAGTTTATTTAATAAGCATGGAGTTAAGATCATTGCAGGAACTGACACTCCCATTGGCTTCCTAACACCCGGTTTCAGTTTACATAAAGAGCTCGAATTGCTAGTAGAAGCTGGCTTGACGCCCCTGCAAGCCTTAAGGTCTGCTACTATAACTCCAGCTGAGTTTTTTAATTTAGAAAGTAAAATGGGAACCATACAAACAGGAAAATACGCCGACCTTGTTATTTTGAATAGCAATCCGCTCAAAGACATTAAGAA
>LUQU01000049.1 GCA_001628005.1 SAR86 cluster bacterium REDSEA-S09_B4 | reverse complement strand
TTTAAGTAACCCTTTCCCCAAAATCCACCTGATCCTATAGCTGTTTTAGATTGAGAGATATTCCATCCAGCACCAAGTAAATCAGATTCTGGATTAAATAAGGTGATAACCCTCTGTTGCATGTATGGAGTTAGGCTAGCCCAAAGGAGTGGAGAAGAGACTATCACCACCATCATTAAAATTATTAAGATTAGTAAAGGGAATCCTGCTAAAAAAACTGGAATACATCCTGATGCCAGTACTATTAATGCAGTACCTAAGTCTGGTTGTTTAAAAATAAGAAAGCTGCTGCTTAGAATTGCTACTAATACAACAAACCAGTCTTTTATAGTATTTCTTTTCTGATTTCTAGTTAAATAAGAAGCAGCTGCTAAAGGCAATAGAAGCCTAATGACCTCAGATGGTTGAAAGCTTATAAAACCCAAATCAATCCAACGATCTGTTTTATACCCCTCAGCAGGAAATAATAAAACCCAGATTAAAAGTATTAATCCAAACCAAAAAAGATGCATTAAAAAACTCTTATAAACACTCTGATCTAATCTAGAGATAAAAAACATTAGAAATAGACCGATAGCTACATAAATGGATTGTTTCATAACCATAACTGTAGTTTGCCCACTTGCACTAAAAAGAACGAAAAGACCAAAAATTAGAATAGTTAGCAATGAGAAAACTAAAATTGGGTCTATTAATAGTTTTGATAAAGTAAACTTTTTTGTTCCAAAAGAGGTGTTTAGCTGATAATCAAGGGGTGTTTTATTTGACATTTAATTATTCTTTGACAAGTACTTATCAATTAATCTCTGAGCAATCGGAGCAGCAATAGCACTTCCAGATTCTCCGTTTTCTACTATGACAACCACAGTTAGTTCGGGTTCAGGGATAGGACCATATCCGACAAATAAAGCATGATCTCTATTACTCACTTCTTGTCTTATGTCTTCATACTCTTCTTTTACTGTGAGCTCCTCATCAGTAAGACTTTTGATTTGAGCTGTTCCTGTTTTTCCAGCAATTTTATTCTTAGCTATTTCAGTTAAATTAAACGCCGTTCCTCTCCAGTCTGAAATGACTGAAACCATTGAACTTTCTAATTTTTCCCAGTCAGATTCTTTGATTGAATTAATTTCTAGAAAAATTTCCTTTTCTATTATTTCTTCTTCTACCTTAGATACTACTTTCGGTTTATAAATCTTTCCTCTTGTAGCAATTGAAGAGACAGCTAAGGCAAGTTGCAAAGGTGTACTAGAAATATAACCCTGCCCTATGCCTATGTTTACTGTATCTCCCACAAACCAGGATTCTCCTACAGCTCCTAATTTCCATTTTCTATCAGGTAATATGCCCTCTGCTTCAGCATATAGATCCACTCCAGTTTTAAGACCGAAACCAAATTTTTTTAAAAAGACAGCTATGCGATCAACTGTTAGCTGGGTAGCAAGTTGATAAAAGAAAACATCAGAAGATTCAATTATAGATTTTGTTAAATTTACTTGACCATGCCCCTCTTCTTTCCACCCCCTGTACTTTCTCCCTTCTTCATTTAATTGAAAGAAGCCTTCATCTTCGATTGTAGTATTCCAATCTATCTCACCTTCTTTTAGCCCAAGAAGTCCTATAAAGGGTTTAATGGTTGAAGCAGGAGGATAACTCCCTGAAATAGCTCTATTAAAAAGAGGACTTTCTAGATCGTTAAGGATGATATCTAAATCACCCATCTCAGTTTTATTTAAAATATTAGGATTAAAGTCGGGACCACTAACAAGTGCTTTTATAAATCCATTATTCGGATCCAAGGCTACAATAGCTCCTTTTCTACCCGCCAACTCATTTCTTGCAAGCTCTTGCAGATCTTTATCCAAGGTAAGATAAATATCACTTCCCTTTTTTGGAATAATTCTTGTTAATTCTCTTATTTCCTTTCCGTGAACATCTACTTCAACAGTCTTATAGCCTATGCCCCCTCTCATTTGTTCTTCATAAGACTTTTCAACTCCAGATTTCCCTATTTGAAAAGAAAGAGGGTAGGAAAAGTTCACACTATCTTCTATTTCTTCAAGGTTTACCTGTCCTACGTAACCTAGTACATGTGAAAAGATGGGTCCAAATAAATTAAAACGCATTAGTCTTGCCTCAATAGACAAACCTGGCCATCTATCACCCTCTACAGAGAACCTTGCTATTTGTTCTTGAGATAAGTTTTGAGCAATAACAAGCCTTTCATACTTAGGTTTTTTACTAGTGGATTTATCTTTAAAAGCTAAGAGTTGTTTTTCATTGATGATGAAACTCTTCTTTAATTCTCTTAGTGTTTGGTCAATATTTTTTATCTTGGAAGGAGATATTGTTAAGGCTTGAGAGACTATATTTTCAGTAACTATTTCACCATCGGAAAGTCTTATCAGTCCTCTCGAGGGATAAATGGGAACACGAACAATTCTGTTTTCATCTGAGATTGTTGTGTATAGGCTTGAATCTATAACGGTTAACTTAACTATCTGAAAAAGAGTCATAATCCCAAATAAGCCTATCAATAAAAACAAAAATATTGACCTCTTAGTAAGCTTAGTTTGAGCTTCTTTTTCTCTATCTAAATTCAAAAATTCTGACATTTTTTATTTGTGATAAGGGTGATTCTTTTCAATTGACCAAACTCTATAAAGCTGTTCAATAAGAATAATAGGGACTATTGAATGAGGAAATGTAAGAGGTGATAGTGACCAGATCTCATTGGATGTATTAAGACAATCTTCACTTAAGCCTTCAGGGCCTCCAATTAAAAAGGATACATCTTTGGATGAGGTTAACCATTGGTTGAATTTTTCTTTCAATTTTAAAGTAGTCCAGCTCACGCCTTCTTTGTTTAGTGCAATGATTGTGGTGTCTTTGTTAACAGCTTTAAGGAGCTTTTTACCTTCCCTGGAAATTCTTTTCTTTCTGTCTAGAGACTTGGTATTACGATCTGGCCTAATACCAGACCATTTAATCTGTATTGACCGATCGAATCTTTGTTGATAATCCTCAAAAGCAGTTTTTGCCCACAAAGGTCTTTTACCTTCTATTGCAATTATATGAAACTTCATCTACCCAAATCAGGATCCCAAAGACTTTCCAGATCATAAAAAGTTCTTGCTTTAGAAGACATTAGGTGCAAAACAACATCTCCAATATCTATAAGGACCCATTCCTCACTTCCCTCTCCTTCCAGTCCGAGAGGCTTAATATTCTTGGCTTTAAGATCTTCAAGAACCTTTTCGCCAATAGACTGAATATGTCTATTAGAAGTACCACTGGCAATGATCATATAGTCTGTAAAGCTGCTTAATTTTTTTACATTAATTGTGACAGGATCAACAGCCTTTAGTTCATCAAGGCTCGCCGATACAAGATCTCTTAATTTGCTAGGTAAAACTTTCTGTGCCATATAAGCCATGTTCTTTTATATATTCTTCAACAAGCGTATTAACAAGATGATCAATTTTCTTACCTTTGGCAATATTTTCTCTAATTGATGAGGAAGAAATTTTAAGGGGAGTAACTTCAATTTCAAAAATATTTAATTGACCGTCTTCAAATAAGTCTTTTTTAAACCATTCAGAACTAACTAAATTTTGTGCTTTCTTATTTTTTGAAAGTGGCCTATCTGGTCTTTTCATGATCACAAAATCTACCAGATTAATAAGCTCTTTCCATTTATACCACGAATGTATGTCAACAAAAGAGTCTGAACCAACTATCATAACTACCCTGGCTCCTTCTTCCTCAGACATTACTTCCTTAACAGTTTTGATTGCATATGATGGACCCTCTCTAAGATACTCTCTGCTATCAACCTCAGTTTTCGGTATATCTTTAAATGCCAAAGAGGCCATTTCATATCTATGTTTGTAGGAGACCTGAGAGCTCTCTCTATGGGGTGGCTGGAAATTAGGAATAACCAAAATCTTTTCAAAAGGTAATTTTTCTAACAGTTCTGAGATAGTCAGTACATGACCATTATGAACTGGATCAAAAGTACCCCCAAATACACCGATTATTCTTGGCATTGATTAAAATTTAATTCTTTCGTAGTTCAGCATTACCCTCAACGAGATATTTAAGCGAGGTTAATCCCTCTAACCCTACAGGACCTCTGGCATGAAATTTATCTGTTGATATACCGACTTCAGCCCCTAAACCATATTCAAATCCATCAGCCCAACAGGTAGGTAAATTATGCATTACAGAACTTGAGTCTACATTCCTCATGAAAACTTTAGCCTTATCAATATTCTCAGTAACTATGCTGTCTGTATGAGCAGAACCAAACTTATTTATATGATCAATCGCTGATTTCAGATCATCGACTATTTTTATCGATAATATGGGTGCTAAATATTCAGTTACCCAATCTTCTTCAACTGCCTTTGATATATTCAAAAACTCCAAAGTGCGATCACATCCTCGTAATTCAACTTCTTTCTCTTCAAACACTTTGAAAATAACAGGTAAAATTTTTCCTGCTATGTCCTTATTAACTAAAAGAGTTTCCATAGCTCCGCAAATTCCGTACCTATAAGTTTTTGCATTTACTGCAATTGAAATAGCCTTCTCCTGATCACATTCTTCATCTAGATAAACATGACAAATGCCATCAAGATGCTTTATCACAGGAACTTTTGCTTCATCAGAAATAAGTTTTACCAAGCCTTTTCCACCTCTTGGAATTAATATGTCCACCCACTTATCCATACTCAATAAGACCTTAACTGCTTCCCTATCTATAGTCTCTACAAGCTGCATAGATGCTTCAGGTAGACCCTCTTCTAATAATCCTTTTTTTAAACTATTAGCAATAGCGGAATTAGTTTTAAATGCTTCGGAACCACCCCTTAATATACAAGCATTCCCTGACTTAAGGCATAAAGCTGCAGCATCAGCAGTTACATTCGGTCTTGATTCATAAATAATTCCGACAACCCCTAAAGGGACTCTCATCTGGCTTATTTTTATTCCAGAAGGAGTTGGCTTTAAGTCTGTTAAGGAGCCTATAGGATCAGGCAATTCAGCTACAGATACAAGCCCACCTATCATCGAATTAATTCTTGAACTTGTTAGCTCCAATCTATCAATTAAGGCTTCCTCTACAGCATTTGATTTGGCTTTAGACAAATCTAAGTTATTCGCTTTTAGAATAATCTCTTTATCTTTTTCAAGAATTTTTGCAATACTACTTAGTGCTGAATTCTTCTTTTCACTAGATAAGTTAGAAAGAACTTCTGAAGCTGATTTGGCTTCAGACCCTAACAATTCCATATAGGAACTTATGTCTTTACTATCTTTCATAATCAAATATTCTATAGGAAAGCGAATTCAAAAAACGGATTATAAGATGTTTGATATTGGAGCAGTAACCGTCTGGTTACAACAAAACCCTGAGTGGATAGTACTCGGATTATGTTCGGCTGCATTTATAGAATCATTCGCACTAATTGGAATAATTATTCCTGGTGTAGTTTTATTAGCAGCTATATCAGGATTGGCTGCCTCAACTGATCTTTCAATTTTTCAGGTGGTACTTCTGGTGTATCTATCTAGCTGTCTAGCAGATATTTGTAGTTTTCTTATAGGAAAGTATTTAAGTAATAAAATTGACCATATCTGGCCATTTAATAACAACCCTTCTTGGCTAGAACAAGGTCGTAAATTTTCTAAAAGTTATGGTATACCAGGTGTTTTTTTAGGTAGGTTTGTTGGGCCTATTAGGCCCTTAATTCCGATTACAGTTGGTTCATTGTCCATGGATTTGAGAACTTTTATCTTTGTAGATCTAATTTCAGGTCTGATTTGGGCACCCGTCTACACACTACCAGGTTATTTTGCGGCTAAGACTGCTTTAGAAGGATCAGATAACCTAACTCTGGCAGCGGGCTTTATAGCTCTAGCAATTGCCTTTCTCTTATTTGCAAGATATTTACTTAACAAAAAATAACTGTCTCTTGTTAAACTTAATAAAAATTTAAGGAAGAAAAATATGACGACTACCTACCCAAGCCATCCTAATTTAGAAGGAAACTATGCACCTTTGAGGATGGAATGTGATCTGAATGATCTCGTAGTAGAGGGAGAAATACCTCAAGATTTATTTGGAAGCTACTATAGGAATGGTCCTGATCCCCAATTCCCTCCAAGAGGAGGTCATTATCATTGGTTTGGGGGAGACGGAATGATTCATGCCTTTCATTTTGAGAATGGAAAAGTTTCTTACAAAAATAGATGGGTTCAAACTTCTAAATGGAAACAAGAGAGAAAAGCAGGAAGATCTTTAGTGAACTTGCTAAACCCTATGGACCCAGATCCTGAATGGAACCCAGAGGGAGAAGATGGAACCGCAAATACTAATATTGTCTTTCATGGAGATAAACTTTTGGCTCTTGAAGAAGGACATCCTCCATTTGAAATTGATCCAATAACTCTGGAATCGATTGGAGCATATAACTATGAAGGCAAACTGCTTTCACCTATGACAGCACATCCTAAGATTGATCCTTTAACTGGAGAGATGGTTGCTTTTAGTTATGGCTTTGGTGATAAAAAGACGACTTATTTTGTTGTAGATGCAGCAGGAAAATTAACTAATTATTCTGAGTTTAACGCTCCTTACTCAAGTATGGTTCATGATTTTATTGTCACCTCTGAACATGTAATCTTTCCTATCTTTCCCTTAATTATTGATTTTGAAGAGGCTATAAAGGGTAATGCCCCTATTGCTTGGAATGGACAGATACCTAGCTATATTGGTGTTATGCCAAGAAATGGATCCGTTGAAGATATTAAATGGATTGAAGATGATCCTTGTTATGTATTCCATCCAATGAATGCTTATACAGATGGGGATAGGATCATTGCAGATATGATGCAATTTGAAGAAGCTCCATTATTTCCTCATGCTGACGGGTCTACACCGGATCCAAAGAAAGCTGAGGCCAGGCTTAATAGGTGGGAAATAGATTTGTCTTCAAACTCAGGAAAGATAAATAAAAACTGCCTAGATGAAGATATAGGTGAATTTCCTAGATTGGATGAGAGGTTTAGCATGCTTAATTATAGGCATGGATTTTATGCGGCAAGCATAGGTGATCATCCTCCAGGAATAAGCTTCAACTCTGTAGCTCATCATGATCATCAAACAAACAAAAAAGAATTCTATACTCTAAATAAAGAAGACGCTGTTGGAGAACCTGTTTTTATTCCTTCATCAAATGAAGCTGAAGAAGGTGATGGGTACTTAATAGCCTTGGCTTATAGAGGAATTGAAAATAGATCCGATTTATTAATATTTAATGCTATGGATGTATCATCAGGACCCATAGCCACTGCTAAATTACCTCACAGAATACCTTATGGTTTTCATGGAAACTGGCGACAGGGAGAATAATTAATTATGACAAGAAAAAATTTAAAAAATAGACAATGGGTTTTGTCTTCTAGACCTCAAGGCATGGTAAGCAAAGATAATTTTGAGTTTCGAGAATCTGAGTTAGACGAACTAAAAGAAAACCAAATGCTGCTGAAAAACCTCTATTTTGGCTTTGACCCAACCCAAAGAGGTTGGCTTAATGATATGAAAAGTTATATGCCTCCTGTTCAAATTGGAGAAGTTATGCGTTCAAGTACTATTTCGCAGGTAATTGAATCCAATATTCCTGATTTCATAGAAGGCGACATTGTGCAAGGTAGTTTTGGATGGCAAGAATTCGCGATTACTGACGGTAAAGCGGGTTTTATGAATGCCTCTAAAATTCCCGATAATATCCCTCCAACCGCTTCCTTGAGTGTTTATGGAGTAACGGGTTTAACTGCTTATTTTGGTTTACTTGATGTTGGAGAGCCTAAGGAAGGAGAAACTGTTGTCATCTCTGGTGCTGCAGGAGCTACAGGTTCTGTCGCAGGACAAATAGCTAAAATTAAAGGTTGTCGAGTAATAGGAATTGCAGGAGGAACCAAAAAATGTAATTGGCTTACTGAAGAAGCTAATTTTGATGCTGCTATAGATTATAAAAGTGCTGATTTAACTGAAACTTTAAGAGAACTTTGCCCAAATGGAATAGATCTGGTGTTTGACAACGTTGGAGGTGAATTTCTTGATACCGCCTTAACGTTAATTAATATGAATGCAAGGATAGTGCTTTGTGGAGCTATCTCAACCTACAACAATGAGAGTCCTGCACCGGGACCATCCAATTACATGTCTTTAGTAATAATGAGGGCAAAAATGGAGGGATTTATTGTTCTTGATTATCTAGATAGATTTCCTGAAGCTATAAGCAGTCTTAGTAATTGGGTTGAAGAAGGAAAAATTACTTATCTGGAGGATATCCAGGAAGGCATAGAGAACGCACCTGATACTTTGGTAAGGCTCTTTACAGGACAAAATTTCGGCAAACAATTACTTAAAATTTCGGATCCTGATTAACAAGGCTAGCCTCCTAGCTGTTTGACTATTTTATTTAGATGGTCAAATCTATCTACATTGGATTGGAACTCAAGTATATTTTGTCTTTCTGGAGGCGTAAGCGGTAAAAGACTTGCTAAGCTATAAGCAACACTTGATGAGTTATCAAAATCTATAACTAATTGAAGTTTCTTTATTTCCGGATGGTCTGAAATTTCTCTGAGAATTCTCCAAATATTTTCATATTGTGGTTCTAATGATATTGATTCTTCTTCTTCAGGTTCTTCTATGGTGTCTGCAATAATTAATCCATCTTTTTGAACTTTTCTGTCTAATATTTTGATTCGATATTGGCCTTGTACGGTTACGCCTAAGAGACCATTTTCAAGTTGATTAAAGTCAACGATTTCGACATAGGTACCTATAGGTGAATGATCAGGTAACTTTGTACTTTTTGATTCGCTTTGACCTCTTAGAAGAACAATGCAAAAGCCCATTTCTTGACTCATGCATCGTTTAACCATATCTAAATATCGTGGTTCAAAGATTTGTAAAGGGAGATAACCGCCTGGAAGGACATTAACTGTCAAAGGAAAGATGGGGTTTTCTTTTGATAAATTAGTTTCGTTCGGCATATTCTTCGACTTCTTTCCAAACTCTTATGAGATTGCCTCCAAGAATCTTTTGAATATCTTTCCGGCTATAACCTCTTTCTAATAAACCTTGAATAAGAGTTGGGTAAGTCGAAACATCTTTTAAACCTATAGGAAGGGTATCACCCACCCCATCATAATCAGATCCTATTCCTACGTGGTCTATTCCTACTAACTGCACAACTCTATCAAAATGATCTAGCACTTCGTCTAAACTTGCATAAGGATAAGGGTTGTTTGCAATAAATTCACTTCTAGTTTCTCTGATATCTTGTTCAGAGACTTCTTTTAAATTTTGACCCAATCTTGATTCCAAGAAACTATTCATTGTGACTAAATAATCCCGAGGTCTGCTACTAATAAAACTACTTCCGAAATTAATTTGTATAACACCACCTTTTTCAGCTAATTTACTTAACATGGCGTCATCAACATTCCTTTCAAACCCTGGGGTAAAATACCTCAAAGAAGAATGACTTGCTATCACCGGTACCTGGCTTATTTCGATTGCCTGATAGAAAGCTTCATCGTTTACATGAGAGATATCTACCATGATGCCCACTTTATTCATCTCCTCAATCAGGTTTTTACCAAATTCACTCAAACCGTGCCATTGAATATTTTCATCGTAAGAAGAATCACTGATATGGTTGGTCTTGGAATGAGTCAAAGTTATATAACGTATGCCTCTATCAAAGTAGTACTGAACTCTAGAGAGATCACCCTGTATGGGTGCTCCGTTTTCCATACCCAAGGCTATACCAACTATATTTTTTTTAGTAATTGAACCAAGGTCAGCTACAGAATTTATTAAAATAAATTTTTCTGGATGAAGAGTGACTATATCTTCTACCATATCAATTAATTCATTTGCCATTTGATGAGAAGTTCCATCTTCTTGGGTACTTGCTGGCAGGTATATTGAGAAGAATGGAACATTAAGACCTCCTTTTCTTGCTCTAATAAAGTCAAAATCTCCATCAGTAGAACCTGAAATATCGTCTATCTCTAAACCTTCTAAGTGCTGGCGCCATAGTCGATAAGGAACGTCTATATGGGAATCTATTATCAACGAATCTTGTGCTATCTGTTCTGCATCTAAATTTTTTATATTTTCTGCACAAGACTGAAAAAGTAGACAAAAGAAAATTAAAAAAAGAGGTTTCATATAGTTATAGTTTTGATTTTAAAAGATCTGCAAGTCCGTCAAAACTTCCGTTTGACATCATAATAATTACATCCCTTTCATTAACAACAGATCTTTTTAGTTCGTCAGCGAAAAGCTCTACTGAATCAATAATATTGTGATTTTTAGGTGATTGATTAACTAAATTATTTAACTGATCTTCATCTGGCCCTTTCCAAAAAACTAGATTTGCTTCACTTGTTGCACTAAGAAGACTTTTGTCATGTAATCCTGATTTCATGGTATTTGACCTTATTTCAATCAAAGCAATTATTCTATTATCTTTAAAACGAGCTCTTAAACCTTTTAAGGTCTCTTCTATTGCAGTTGGATGATGAGCAAAATCGTCAAAAAGCTTAAGTTCCTCTCGATCTATAATTGTCTCTAATCTTCTTTGCACCCCAGAAAATGTTTCTAGCCACTTAGCCGAATCAGATAAGGCAATATCAAAGTGATGTAGTGCCAATAGAGCTGACATTGCATTTCTAGCATTATGTTCACCTAACATATTCCAATTTATTTCAACTTTCTCTTTATTTATAAAAAATCTAAGTGAAGAGTGGTCCTTTTTAATAGCATCAAAGTAATTTAGATCTTTTCCTTTAGAACTGAATTCTGATTTTCCACTCCACACCCCTAATTCCAACACGGCCTTAATATTTTTATCGTCTGAAGGAAATACTATGCGATCTTCTGAAGACATTGTCCTAATCAAGTTATGAAACTGTTTTTGAATCTCAGATAAATTTCTATATATGTCTGCATGGTCAAACTCCAGATTATTAATGATTAAGACTTCAGGGTTGTAGTGAATGAGTTTCGCCCGTTTATCAAAAAAAGCTGTGTCATATTCATCTGCTTCAATTATAAAAATCTCACCTTTACCTAATTTAGCTGAAACAGAAAAGTCTTTTGGTCTACCAGCTATTAAAAAACCCGGATCAAGTCCTAAATTAACAAGCATCCAGGTTAGCATCGCAGTGGTGGAAGTCTTTCCATGAGTTCCGGAGACTGCTATAACTCTTCGATTTTGAAGGACATTCTCTGATAACCATGCTGGTCCAGAAGTATGAGGTAATTTTGAATCTAAAATGTATTCGATAGATTCATTTCCTCTTGAAATTACATTGCCTATTAAATAAAGGTCAGCTTCAGGTAGGTCTGTCTTTTTATAACCTTGATTTACTCTGATATCTTGTTCTTGGAGAAGATCAGACATTGGTGGGTAAATATTTTCATCACAGCCTGAAACTTCAAACCCCAATTCCCTTGCAAGCAGAGCTAGGCTACCCATAAAGGTTCCACAGATACCTAAAATGTGAATCTTTTTTACTGACATATTTTAATTATACCCATCTCCTTTAATTCCCTCTTGGTCAAGATTTAAGTAACATCGCACTTATGAAGAATAGAAATGTTCTATATGCGCAATCGGGCGGGGTAACTGCAGTAATAAATGCAACGGCAGCGGGTGTAATAGAGGCAGGAAGAAAATCAAAAAAAATAGGTAAAATTTTTGCTGCGAAAAATGGCATTCTTGGAGCTCTTCATGAAGAGCTCATTGATACCAGCTTCGAATCCGATAGAGAAATAGCTAAGTTAAAACATACGCCAGGAGGAGCATTCGGTTCATGTAGGTATAAGCTTCAAGATCCCGAAAACAATAATAGTGAGTACAAACGATTATTGGATATTTTTGTAGCCCACAATATTGGTCATTTCTTTTATAACGGAGGAGGAGATTCACAAGATACAGCCAATAAGATTGCTAATTTCACCAGAGACATGGGATTTCCTGTTCGATGCATTGGCATTCCAAAAACAGTTGATAATGATATTCCTTTTACTGATAACTGCCCCGGATTTGGTTCAGTTGCTAAATACATAGCGATATCAACTAAAGAAGCTGGTCTTGATGTAGCAAGCATGGCTGAAACCTCTACTAAAGTTTTTATTTTGGAAGTAATGGGAAGGCATGCTGGGTGGATAGCTGCAGCTTCGGGCTTAGCTCAGGAAAAACAAACGGATCCTCCTCACATAATTCTTTTTCCGGAAATACCTTTTAATCAAAAGAAGATGATTTCTAAAGTTAGAACTACCGTTAAGGAAGAAGGTTATTGCGTCATTGTTGTATCTGAAGGTGTTCAAGACAGTAAAGGTAATTTCTTAGCTGACGCAGGTACTAAAGATGCCTTTGGTCATAAACAACTGGGAGGAGTAGCCCCTCAAATAGCCTCAATAATAAATTCTTCCTTAGGTTATAAATATCATTGGGCTGTATCAGACTACCTTCAAAGGTCTGCTCGGCATATTGCTTCACAAACAGACTTAGAACAAGCTTATGCAGTAGGACAAGCTGCTATTGAATTAGTACTTAAAGGCCAAAATGCTGTTATGCCAATTATAAAAAGGAAAAATACAAAAAAATATTCTTGGGAAATAGATAAAGTTTCTCTCAGTAGGGTTGCCAATAAAGAAAAGAAAATGCCGAGAAGTTTTATTACAAAAGATGGTTTTGGTATCACAGGGTCATGTAAAAAATATTTGAACCCACTCATTCAAGGAGAAGCCTATCCCCCTTATAGGAATGGTATACCTTTAACAGCTAATTTAAAAAATAGACTTTTAAAGAAAAAGTTAGGAGCTTTCAGACTTCCTAAAAAATAAAATTCTAAGTTGGCTTATCTAAAGGGCCTTCGAAGAATATTCCGGCCTTTGACAATCTTTCTATTAGAGGCTGACCAAGTCCTGAAGCCGGTGTTAAAAGGCCGCCGTATTCCTTACCTCCTGGTAAATCGTCTTCGCTATGGATTAGGGTAAGAGCACTTTCACACACGAACTTTGAGGTAACCCGGTAACCTGGATCTCCTTTTCCATGCATTCTGAAAATATTGATAGAACTATCCTCTGCTTCTGCTGTAAACAAACAATCAAAAAACCCTTTCCGCATGGTTTCCTCACTAGGCCCTTCTCCTGGTTTAGGTAAAAATCTTCTAACAAGTTTTCTGAGAGGAGTCGCAATGATTATCATTGAAAATATAGTGCCAAAAGATACCAAGAAAGCATTGAGATACTTCTGATAAAAAGCATGTTCCTGATACGTAAAATCGACTCCATAGGTTTCTTGTCTTGCCTCGAGTAAGGCAGCACTTCTCCTAACTACCCTAGTATTCATAGTTGCCATGATGAACCGACCTGTCCAAGCATCAATGAGGTTATTTTTCCTTATTTTAACTTTGTCAGAACTCAGACTTCTTTGTTCAGGAGTTACAGAATCTTCAGGATTCAATAAAAAAGGATCTTGCATTTGCTTACCTAGATTTAAATCTCCCATTGAAAACCCTGTTTCAATGGTTCCACCGGATGCTCCTCCCTGCCCTGTGTGAAAAGACTCCACCCTTTTTATAGGTTTTTGGAGCATCTTAGCAGCAAAGAAAACCCCTAAATCCGATGGAAGAGAATCATAACCACAGGAGGGTATTATTCTTACTCCCTTGGTTACGGCTTCGGAATGATGCTTATCTATCATCTCCTTAATCCAAAAGGTTTCTCCAGTGATATCTACATAGTGAGTAGAATTTTTAACACATGAAGCAACTAGTTTTGAACCATATCTATGAAATGGACCAGCTGTGGATATTATTACTTTGGTTCTTTTGGTAATTAAGTCTAATGCCTCTTCATCATCTCCATCGGCAACTAATCTCTCAATTTTAGGATAATATCTTATGGCTACTTGAGATAACCTAGTTCTATCTCTTCCAGCTATTGCCCAGTTAAGGTCTTTAGCGTTTTCGGTTAAATATTTAACACACAACTTTCCAGTGAATCCGGTAGCACCGTAAATGACAATATCTAGATCTTTGCTCATGAACTACAGTATTTTTAATACGCCTCCAAAATTTAAAATTACTTCATCACCAACTTTAATATTACCCTTAGAAAAGGCCAGGGTTTTTCCTTTTTTGGTAACCTTAGCTCTTACTTCTAACAGAGAACCCAAGGGCGCAGGACTAATAAATTCAGAATGAAAACTAACAGTTGTTACTGGCTTATCTGATTTTCTCATGGCGGAAGTAGCTAAAGTAAAATCAGCTACTGCCATTAGCATTCCACCGTGTGCTGAACCGTAACCATTTAAATGTTCTTCTCTAACATAAAAACCAAGTACTAACTGGTCATCGTCTTCTTTTTTGTAAAAACCAGGACCCAAGTGATCTATATGAGGTTGCGAAATATTAAATGCCTTATAACCCTTTGGAGGTATTTCTGTTTTACTCATAGAAGTTCATTATAATCTTCAAAGAAGATAATTGATCATGAATGTAAGAATAAAAATATTATTACTCTCTATTTTTATCTGTATTTTGAGTTCCTGTGTAAAAACTAATACCAGTGAAAATTTCGAAAAGAAAACAATGCCCTGGCAGGGTATTGATAGAGAATACCTAATTTTTTTGCCAACAAGCTATACCTCTAAAGAAGAACTTCCATTGGTAGTTGGTTTACATGGATATACAGGAACAGCAAGTGGATTTGAGAAAGAAACAACTAAGGAGATGAACCTACACGCTGAATACCGAAATTACATAGCGGTTTATCCTCAGGGCGTAAACTTCTGGGGTAAGGTAAATGGAATGCCTTTTTTTGTCAGCTCATGGAATGATTTGGAAAGCAATGCTCCGCCAAGAGAAGGAGAAAGGCCCATTTGCATTAAATCAAGGGGTGAATATCCAAAGCCTGAAGAATGTAAAGAATACAGCCATTGTGCTTGGACAGGATGTTACGACGACATTGGATTTATTAAGAAAGTTATAGAAGAGGTTGCAGAAAATTACTCTGTAGACAGGTCAAGAATATATCTGTCTGGCATGAGCAATGGCGGAGCGATGGCTCATAGATTTGCATGTATTCACCCTGAAATATTAGCTGCTGCAGCTTCTATTAGTGGATCCATACCACGTGATAGAAGTTGTGCTCCAAAAATCCCTGTCTCTTATCTTCAAGTGTTTGGCGATAAAGATACGGTAACTCCAATAAATGGAGATGTTTCGGCAGATGGATGGTTTTATGAAAAACCGGAAGTATCCTTTAATAAATGGGCTCAAAGTATGGGTTGCACAAAAGAAGTTGTTGTTGCTGACTTGGTAACCGGAAAGAATAATAGCCTTGTTTGTAATTCAAGAAGTAAGTGTGCTCAAGGAAAAACTCTCGAAGTAACAAATTGTCTCGTTCCTAATGGAGGACATGCCTGGCCTGGACAAAACCCAGGTGTGGGTTATTGCAGATCTGAAAAACAAAGCGAAAGTATGCCCAATCAAAATGAATGTACTGATAATAATGGAAAAGAAATCAATTGGGGCAATGAATTAATCTGGGAATTCTTCAGTAAACATAGGAGAGAAAATGTCTAAACAAAAAGATATCCTGAAGGGGTATAGAGTTCTGGATTTTGGTAGATATATAGCTGGACCTTTTTGCGGTGCCCTACTTTCTGATTTCGGGGCGGAGGTTATTAGAGTTGAGAGAGTAAAAGGGAGTGAGGACAGATTTACCACTCCTGTTTCAGATGAGGAAGATGGCTCAATGTTCCTACAAATGAATAGAAATAAATTAGGTTTTACCTTGAATCCTATGAAGCCAGAGGGTAAAGAGATAATAGCGAAACTTACTAAAACAGCAGATGTCGTTATTGCTAACCTTCCTGAAAAGACTCTAGAGGCTATGGGTTTAGATTTTGAGTCTCTGTCTAAGGTAAATCCAAAAATTATCCTTACTTCTAACACCGCCTTTGGAACTTCGGGCCCATACGCTGACAGAGTTGGTTTTGATGGGGTAGCTCAAGCTATGTCTGGTTCAATGGATATGACAGGCAGCCCAGATCTGCCGACGAAGAACTATGCTCCTTATGTAGATTTTTGTAGTGCCTCACTTGCAGCTTTTGGGACTTGCATGGCTCTGATGGAGAGAGAGAAAACAGGTAAAGGTCAAAGAGTGCAGACTTCTCTATTGGCAACTGCCCTTACAATGACTAATGGCTTAATCATTGAACAGGAACTATTAAATGTAAATCGTGAAGCTACTTTTAATAGGGGTCAAACTGCTGCTCCATCTGATACATTCAAAACTAAAGATGGCTGGATTTTGATTGCAACCGTTGGTCAGCCGTTATTTGAAAGATGGGTTAACCTAATTGGTGAGAGTCAATGGCTTGAAGATGAAAGATTTAAGGATGATTTAAGTAGAGGTAACAATTCTGAATTAATAAGCCAAAGGATGTCAGAGTGGTGCGCAGAAAGAACTACTAAAGAAGCTATAGAAGAATTAGATAAAGAACGGATTCCAGTAGGAGAAGTACTTAAAGCAAATGAAGTTGTAAACGAGCCACATATTGAAGCAAGAAATCTTTTTCAAAAAATTCCCTACCCCAATATAAAAGAATCAGTTCCTATTGTTGTCTCACCATTAGAACTATCCGAAAATCCTGGAGAAATTAAGACCCGGGCTCCATTATTGGGTGAGCATACAAACCAAATACTTGAAGAGTTGGGATATTCTGATGAAGAAATTACAAATCTAAGAGATAAAAGAATAGTTTAAAAGGAGAAACCATGGACTTTTCATTAACACCAGAACAAAAAGAATTACAGTCTGTAGCAAGAGAGTTTGCGCAAAAGGAGATGACTTCAGTTGCCAAAGAATTAGAAGAGAAGAAGGAGTTTTTATCTGACGAATGGTTTGGTCGATATGCCGAGATGGGATTTTTAGGAATCAATATAAATAAAAAATACGGTGGTTTAGGCCTTTCGAATATAGACGCTTTGTTGGTTTTAGAAGAATTTGCCAAGGTTTCTTCAGTAGTAGCTTGGCCAATCTTCGAAAGTGCCGTTGGTCCAATCAAGGCCATAGAGCATTTTGCCAATGAGGATTTAAAGCAAAAAGTCATACCTGAAGTTTGTAAAGGTAATTTATTTGTTGCGGTCAGTATGTCTGAACCGCATGCAGGATCAGCCTTAACGGACTTAACCACAAAAGCTGAAGAGAAAGATGGAAATCTGGTATTAAACGGCATGAAAAGATGGTGTTCAGGTGCGGGGCATGCACAAGGCTACGTAGTTTATTGCAGAATGTCTGATGAACCCGGGGCAAAAGGAATTGGAGCAGTCTATGTCGAAAAAGATGCTGAAGGATTAACTTTTGGAAAGCAGGAAGAACTTATGGGTTTTAATGGAGTCCCGTCAGCAGATATATTTTTTGATAATGTAAAAGTTCCCAAAGAAAGTATTGTTGTGGAAGCTAACGGTGGTTTTAAGAAACTAATGGAAGCTTTCGATTTAGAAAGATGCGGAAATGCAACCATGAGTTTGGGCCAAGCAGCTGGAGCATTAGAACAGGTACTTGAATACGTGCAAGAAAGAGAACAATTTGGTAAGCCAATAGTGGATTTTCAAGCGGTTCAACTTAAATTAGCTGAAATGGCAATGAAAGTAGAAGCAAGTCGGCTATTAATTCATCGGGCGGCTCACAATGCTGCGGAAGGCTTGCCCAGTATATTTGAATCAAGTGTAGGTAAATGTTTTTCAAATGAGATGGCCAGAGAAGTCACTGGAACAGCCATACAGCTCATGGGCGGGTATGGATACAACAAAGAATATCAAATGGAAAGAAGATTCAGAGACGCCTGGGGATGGGGTATAGCTGGAGGAACAATAGACATTCAAAAAATAAATATTGCAGCTTCCCTTGTTGGAAGAAGATTTAACCAGAGAAAATAATTCTATTTTAAAGAAGTAATAATACTTCTTAGGTTCTCTACTAAACTGAGCTTTTCTTCTTCAGTTAAGAAATCACCAATAGGAACCTTTTCTCCTTTGGATGTTATGTGTATATGTGCCGGATACCAAGGATGTTTTGGTTTTTCAACAACCACAAAAGCCCAAATTCTAAAATATTCCCAAACTTGGTTAGGTTTTCTGGTCCCTTTTTCAATTTTCAACCTTTCTGGAGTTAAGGTTATGATCTCTTGCTTGTAAGTTCTTTGAACTACAAAGTAAACGCAAGTTGCCACTAAAATAATTTCAAGACCAGCAAAAGGCAAAATTAAGGAAGCTCCGACTATGTAAAAACCTAAACCTATAGCACCACAAGTTAAAGATATAGCCATAATAAAAAGTAGGTTTGATTTCCAAGAGAAGGACTTATTAGGCCTTAAGGTTATGGTAAAAAGAGAGTCCTTCTCATCAGATTCTATTTGGATCATCAGCAAATAGTACATACAATACCGCGCCTTCAAAAGAAGTTAGGTATGAATGAAGAAAAAAATATAAACGATCAACTGCTAGAAAATTACCATGAGGTAATGGTGCCTAACTATGCACCCGCTAATTTTGTAGTTAAAAAGGCTATAGGATCTTCGGTATGGGATGTTAATGATAAAAAATATGTTGATTTTGGTGGCGGTATAGCCGTTAACAGCTTGGGTCACTCTCATCCTGAACTTCTGAAAGCTCTAGAAGAGCAAGCCAAAAAAATTTGGCACCACAGTAATTACTTGGCATCTGAGCCTTCAATTAAATTAGCAAAAGCACTTGTGGATTTAACCTTTGCAGAAAAGGTTTACTTTAGTAATTCCGGATCAGAAGCAAACGAGACAGCGATAAAAATAGCCCGAAAATATCATCACTCAAAAGGTAACGATAAAGTTGAAATAATTGCCTTCAAAAATGCGTTTCACGGAAGATCTATGCTGAATATTTCACTGGGTGGTTCAAAACCGCACAAGGAAGGCTTTGGACCTTTGGACCAATCCATTCTTAGAGCAGAATTTAATGATCTTGATTCTGTGGAGAAATGTATCTCGGATAAGACCGCTGCAATCATCATAGAACCAATTCAGGGAGAGGCAGGAGTGCACGCTGCTGGTCAGGAATTTCTGGTTAGACTTAGAGAAGTTTGTGATCAACAAGAAATTCTATTAATTTTTGACGAGGTTCAGAGCGGAATAGGTAGAACTGGGAAACTATTTTCATACATGAAATACGAAGTTATCCCAGATATTTTAACCAGTGCTAAAGGCCTTGGTGGTGGCATGCCCATTGGTGCGACATTAACAAAAAATAAATTTGCTGAGGCTTTGACTGTAGGTAGCCACGGGAGTACTTTTGGAGGAAACCCACTAGCCTGTGCCGTTGCAATCAGAGTCATAGATTTAGTTAAACAAGATAGTTTTCTCGATGGTGTTAATGCAAAAGAAGAGTTACTTAAACAAGGGCTAGAAGAGATATCAAATAAACACCAAACTTTCAGTCAGATTAGATCCAATGGGCTTTGGTTCGGTTGTGACTTGAATCAAAAAGATAAAGTAAACGCTCTTTTAGACCTGTGTTATGAGGAAGGTTTGATTGGAATCTCTGCAGGAACATCTACTCTAAGATTTGCTCCTGCTTTGAATATCCCTGATTCAGATATTCAGGAAGGTCTATTTAGATTAAATAAGGCACTAAAAGGATTTTAAATCTATTTGATGTTGGAAATAATTATTTCATCGGTTCCCACAGGTAAAACCACCATTGTTCCATCATTTGAAAGAGTCCATTCTTCCCTAACTTCGTCTATACCCCTTAAGAACATAATCTCAGTTACGTAGTTTCTAGGAGCAGGCGTCAAATGGTAAAAGATAAGATGTTTTACATTTGCTAAGTTTGCAATTTCCGCTGCCTCAACAGGGGTTGTATGGTAAGTGGTTATATCTTCCATAAGTTTTGCATTTAAATCAGCTCCCCTTTGTAAATTAAAATCTCTTATTATATTGATCATATGATTAGCTTGTGCCTCATGAATGAGCACATCTGCCTCTCTTGATTTCTCAATTAAATTTTCACTATAAGAAGTATCACCGCTAATGACCAAGCTCCTGCCTTTATAGTCAAAACGATAACCGAGAGCTGGTTTAACAGGGTCATGCACTACTTTAAACGCAGTTACTATCAGACCATCCTCATGGATAACTTTGGGTTGATTTAAATCTACCGTATGAGGATTAAATCCTGCTACATCCAAAGGAGCAATTTGATCTCCATGGTGAGTATTCCTAAAAAAATAATCTGCTTCATAAGCAGTTTCAAAACCTTCTGTAACAAGATTTATTCCTTCTGGGCCATAGACGTCTAATTTTGCTTCCCTATTTTCATTAATCCAAGAAGCGAGGTGCAAATCAGCTAGATCAGAAATGTGATCTGAATGAAGGTGAGTTAAAAGGACAGATTTAATTTTATTGAAAGGTATCCCCCAATTTCTTAGGTTAGAAGCACTACCGTCTCCAATATCAACAATATAAATATTTTCGCCTGCCCTAACCATGACACAGGTCTCTGCTCTTCTTGGACTGGGTATTGGCGACCTGGATCCACAAACTGCAGCGCTCAGTGAATCTTCTTGTGGAAGATTATTAGGAGCATTTATCATTCCAGAAACAACAGACACCATGATTCTGTCCTGAACAGAAGGGCTTCTCAAACCAACCATTGCTGCAATGGTAATAATGAGTATTGATGCTACAAGGTAAATTAAAAATTTTTTCATTTATGAAGTGTCTTTGAATTAATCCTGTTGAAGTTTTGTTTTTATTATAATGAATCCATGGAATATAGAAAATTAGGTAAATGGATCTTGGGTAACCTTTAATACCCAGGTAGATACAAAATTAGCTGAAGACATGTTTAAGGTTTGCTTCGACTCAGGAATAAACTTTTTTGACAATGCAGAAGGTTACGATCGAGGAAAATCTGAAGAAGTGATGGGCCAAGCCCTTAAAAGTATTAATGAACCTAGAGACAGTTATTGTGTTTCATCTAAGGTTTTTTTCAGCTCGTCACCTAACCCTAAACCTACCCAATTAGGCTTAAGTAAAAAACACGTAACTGAAGCCTGCCATCAAGCCATGAAAAGATTGCAGGTAGACTATTTGGATCTGTATTTTTGTCATCGAGCAGATCCGGATACCCCCATTGGAGAAACTGTTTGGGCAATGCACAATCTAATTACACAAGGAAAAGTTTTGTATTGGGGGACTTCAGAATGGACAGCAGAGGAGATAACGGAAGCTTATGAATTTGCTGAAAAGAATCATTTAACACCCCCTACTATGGAACAGCCTCAATACAATCTCTTGGATAGAAAAAGATTCGAGGTTGAGTACGATCCTATTTTTAGAAGATATCAAATGGGTACAACCATATGGTCTCCTCTTGCTTCAGGAGCCTTAACAGGAAAGTATTTGGATGGCATACCTGAAGGTTCAAGAGCTACATTAAAAGGTTATGAATGGCTGAAAAAACATATGATTGATTCTGAAAGAGGACAAGCAAGAATGGATAAGGTTAGGAACTTGAAACCTATTGCCGATGAATTAGGAGTTAGTCTTTCAAAAATGTCCGTAGCTTGGTGTTTGTTAAACCCAAATGTATCTACTGTTATATTGGGAGCATCAAAGGTAGACCAATTAAAAGAAAATCTTGAAGCTTTAGAAGTTGTCCCTCTTCTTACGGAGGATGTACAGAGAAAATTAGCTGGTATCTAACAAATCATTTCTTGATTTTTAATCTAAGATCAAAATCTACACCACCTGATTTGTTGTGCTCTTCGCACATCAACTTCAAGTTGTTATACATTTCTTCTGGCATTTCTGATGACTTTCTTTTTGACATATCTATATGAACTAACATTTGTTCATTGGTAGCAGAAAGTTTTCCTTCTTCGGTTAACAATATACCGCCGTAATGAATTAACTTCGGATTTATATCAATTATCCTGTAGTAAGGAAAAGCGGTTTGACCTTCAATTAATTCTTCTAAATACTGAATATTCATCTCTAAAGTAAAACAAGAAAATCCTTTCTTAAAATATTCTTGTCCGAACCCCATGTCGTTGTAGAGTTCAACAGAGCCATCATCAAAGATTCGGGCATAATCAGCCACATTCATATGACCATTCATATCACACATCTCTGAAGTGACTTTTACTGGTTTTCCAGGGTATGGAAATTTTTCTTTCATGATTTAAAGTTACTCTTCTTCAGGTTTATTTTCTTTACCTGGTTTTGACACCACTTCAACAGAGTCAACCTTGCGAAACCCCTTAGGTAAAAGATTACCTCTAAGGCCCCTAGACCCTTTGAAGTTTTCTAAATCCTTAGACTTAATCGTGAAATGCCGTTTCCCACTTACAAGTTTTAATTCTCTACCTCCTCCTAAAACAGCAATAGCTTTAAGCGCTTCTTCTCCTGCTTGATACCTCTTCTTCGGTATGTTGATAATTTTATTACCCTTTCCTCTGGCTAATTCAGGTAATTCACTAACTGGGAACACTAACATTCTCCCTTCACTACTTATCGCTGCTATGTTGTCCTCGGTTGTAATCACAGGCTGTGGAGAAAGCGCTTTTCCATTCTCTGGAACCTTCAAAGCAGCTTTCCCAGATTTATTTTTTGTTTGTAGATCACCACTCTTCGCAACAAAACCGTATCCAGCATCAGACGCTAATACAAGATTTTGGTCATCCTTTCCTGACATTACTCCTGCAAAAGTTTCACCTGACTCTATGTTTAGTCTGCCGGTAAGCGGCTCTCCCTGACCTCGAGCTGAAGGCAGGCTATGACAAGGTAATGTGAAGGCCTTTCCTCGCGATCCTATAAAAACTGCGTTCAGATTATTTCTGCCTTTTGCAGAAGAAAGAAAACTGTCTCCTTCTCTGTAACTCATTCCTTCGGGATCTATATCATGCCCTTTAGCAACCCTTACCCATCCCCTTTCAGAAAGTATGATTGTTACAGGATCTGAAGAAATAAGTTCAGTTTCATCAAAAGCAGTAGCCTCTTCTCTTTCAACCAGAAGACTTTTTCTTTCGTCGCCATATTTTTCAGCATCTTCAGTCAACTCTTTCTTAACCAAAGTTTTTAGACGCGCTTTCGAATTAAGAATCTTTTCTAGCTCAGCTTTCTCACCATCTAGATCTTTTTGTTCTGCTCTTATTTTTTCCTCTTCTAGCTTGGCTAATTGCCTTAATCTTATTTCTAGAATTGAGTCGACTTGAACAGAACTCAGTTTGTATTTCTTTTGAAGAACTTTCTTAGGCTCATCTTCTTTCCTTATAATTTTGATTACTTCTTCAATGTTCAAATAGACAATCATTAACCCTTCCAAGATATGCAGCCTATCCAATACCCAGTCAAGTCTATGCTGCAATCTCCTGGTGACTGTTTTAGTTCTAAACTTCAACCATTCTTTTAAAATTGATTTGATATCTAAGACTTGAGGTTTCCCGTTTAGACCTATCATGTTCATATTGACCCTGAAATTTTTTTGTAGATCAGTTGTGGCAAAGAGATGATTCATAACAGCTTCTTTATCGATACGATTAGATCTAGGGACTAATACCAAACGAGTAGGATTTTCCTCATCACTTTCATCTCTCAGGTCAACTATCATAGGTAGTTTCTTAGCTTCAATTTGAGAGGCAATTTGTTCAAGAATTTTTGTGCTGGGAGTTTGATAAGGTAAAGCATTAATAACTATTTCTCCATCCTCAACTACATAGGTAGCCCTCATTCTTATAGATCCCTTGCCAGTTTTATAAGCCTCAAGTATTTCTTCTTTGGGAGTAATTATTTCTGCTTCTGTTGGAAAATCAGGTCCGGGTATAATTTTGAAGAGCTCCTCGATAGATGTTTTTGGCTCTTTCAATAATTTTATACATGCTTTTACCACTTCTTGAAGATTATGGGGAGGTATGTCCGTAGCCATACCTACGGCAATTCCAGTGGCTCCATTCAAAATAACATTTGGTAGTCTTGCAGGTAAAACTGAGGGCTCCAATAAAGTACCGTCAAAATTACCTTGCCAATCAGCCGTGCCTTGACCTAATTCTTGCAGTAGTGTCTGAGCGTAACCATCTAATCTACATTCTGTGTATCTTTGAGCTCCAAACGATTTTGGATCATCGACTGTACCCCAATTCCCCTGTCCATCAATTAATGGATATCTAAGAGAAAAGGATTGTGAAAGAAGAACCATGGCTTCATACACAGCTGCATCTCCATGCGGATGAAACTTTCCTACAACATCACCTGAAGTTCTTACACTTTTTTTAAACTTAGCAGAAGAATTCAAACCTAATTCAGACATTGCATAAATTATTCGCCTTTGTACAGGCTTGAGTCCATCACCTATGTTAGGTAAAGCCCTATCCAGAATTACATACATTGAGTAATCCAGATAAGCCTGTTCAGTAAATTTACTTAAAGGTAATTTTTCATTTTCTTTAACCATTAGCTAAATCCCCCTTTTCTTCGAGCCACTCTTTTCTGTCATTAGCTGCCTTTTTAGACAACAACATATCCATAGTTTTTAAAGACTTATCGCCTTTCTTAACTGTTAATTGAACCAATCTTCTCGCTCCTGGGATCATGGTCGTCTCCCTTAACTGAGAAGCATTCATTTCTGCTAACCCTTTAAATCTCTGAATACCAATCTTGGCGTTCTTTTTTGAGCCCTTTAACTTTTTAACTAAGGAATCTTTTTCTTTATCATCAAGTGCATAATAAACATCCTTTCCTTGGTCTATGCGATAAAGTGGAGGCATAGCTACGTAAATTCTTCCACTTTCTACCAGGGGTCTAAAATGTTTTAAAAACAAGGCACAAAGAAGAGCGGCAATGTGATAACCATCCGGATCTGCATCGGCTAAAATACAGACTTTGCCATATCTTAATTTACTTAAATTATTTGAGCCCGGTTCCACACCTAAAGCGATAGAAATGTTATGCACTTCTTGAGAACTCAGTATTTCTCCAGTGTCTACTTCCCAAGTGTTCAGTATTTTGCCCCCTAAGGGCATAACAGCTTGAAAAGTTCTATCACGAGCCTGTTTAGCTGAACCTCCAGCTGAATCTCCTTCAACCAAAAATAATTCTCCTTCTTCAAAATCATCGGTAGTGCAATCCGTTAGCTTTCCTGGCAATACAGGGCCTGAAGTGATTTTCTTTCGGGTTACTTTTTTACTTGCTTGCTGTCTTTTATGTGCATTCTGAATGGAAAGCTGAGCTATTTCCTCTCCTTCAGCCGTGTGCTGATTCAACCAAAGACTAAAAGCATCCTTTATGATGGTCGAAATAAATCCGGTCACTTCCTTTGAAGAAAGCCTCTCTTTTGTCTGTCCAGTAAATTGTGGATCTTTTAATTTGGCTGAAAGAATTGAGCTGCAATTAACCCAAATATCGTCAGCCGTTAATTTAACGCCTCTTGGGACGAGATTACGAAATTCACAAAATTCTTTTAATGCATCGGTTAAACCAGAACGTAACCCGTTTACATGAGTACCGCCTTGTGGAGTAGGAATTAAGTTTACATAGCTATCTGAAATCGGATTCTCGATACCTTGAACCCACTGAATTGCCCAGGTCATCCCGCCCTCTTCAGTCATATGTTCACCTTCAAAAGGCTCCGTCGGAATAAGCTCACCACCTTTGTTACTGTTTACGAGATAAGCTGCTAGCCCTTCCAGAAAACACCAACTCTCTTTCTTCCCGCTAGCTTCATCTTTAAAAGATATCGTTAAGCCTGGACATAAAACTGCTTTGGCTTTCAACGCTAAAATTAATTGATTAGCAGAAATTTTTACGGAATCAAAAAAGTCTGGATCCGGTAAAAAAGTTACTTTTGTTCCAGTGTTTTTCTTACCAACTTTATCAATCTCTTTTAATTCTTTGGATTTTTCACTGTTCTTAAATTCAATTAAATATTTTTTCCCGCCTCGTTTTATTTCTGCAGAAAGTTTACTTGAAAGAGCATTAACTACCGAAACACCAACTCCATGTAATCCCCCTGAAAATTTATAATCTACATTAGAAAACTTTGCCCCGGCATGCAGTCTAGAAAAAATTAACTCCACACCCGGAATCCCTTCCTCGGGATGAACATCAACTGGCATCCCCCTTCCATCATCTACTACACTTAAAGATCCATCTTTATGAAGTTGGACATCTATTTTTGTTGCATAACCTGCAAGTGCTTCATCAACACTATTGTCTATAACTTCTAAAGCGAGATGGTTAGGCCTTGAAGTCTCGGTATACATTCCCGGCCTCTTGCGAACCGGATCTAATCCAGAAAGGACTTCAATAGATTCTGCGGTATATTCTCTAACCATTGAGGTTTTCGCGTATTATACAGGTAGTCAGTAGGGTAAATGTCGAAGAAATTATTTTTTACTTATTGTTTATTTTTACTTATCACAGGATTTGCTAAAGAAGGGAAAGAGTTGGAAGTAAAGGTAGTCAAATGGGAAAATGGGTTAATAATCCCACCAGGAATAACCAACGAAGTTGGTAATAATGTACAAGGTCCTTCATTAATAAAAGTGCCCGACTGGTTAGATAACCCTTTAGGTAATTATTATCTCTATTTTGCTGATCATAAAGGCGACCATATTAGATTAGCCTATTCAGATCATCTTGAGGGTCCATGGAAGATTCATACAGGAGGATCTTTGAAGCTTGAGCAATCCAAATTGCTTACAACAATACCTGAAGAACCTGAAAATTTTGATGTTTCCAAATTCACCGTTAGTGGCTACGAGCCTCATCCTGATCAAGCACATGCTATACCAACAAGAATTGATGACATGACGATACCCCATATTGCTTCACCAGACGTTCATGTCGATGAAGCCAGGCAAGAAATTATTATGTATTACCATGGGTTGGAAAAATTTGGACGGCAACAAACGAGAGTAGCTACTTCAACAGACGGTATACTTTTTTCTTCAAGAGATAAGATTGTTGGTTGGCCTTATTTCAGAGCCTTTTCATACAAGGGAAAAGACTACGCAATGTCCATGCCAGGCATTTTTTATGAAAGGGAGGGAGGTATTGAAGAATTTAAAATTATTCACCGACTGTTTGATGACAAGATGAGACATGCCGCTCTTCTAGTCCACCTTGATACGCTGTTAATTTTTTATAGCAATGTGGGTGATAATCCTGAGAGCATCTTGCTTTCAACCATAAATCTTAAAAAAAACCCAGAAGAGTGGAACGCAACTGAACCTGTAGAAGTTTTAAGGCCTGAGAAGGAATGGGAAGGAGGTAACTTGCCCTTGCAGCCCTCTTCTAGGAGTGCAATTAATATTCCTGTTAATCAAGTACGTGATCCCGCTATTTTTGAAGAAAATGGAAAGCTTTATCTTCTTTATTCAGTTCGAGGAGAGAACGGTATTGCCATTGCTGATTTACTTATAAATTAAATAATTCCTTAATTTGTCACTTATTAGTATCAGAAAAGACTAATAATACGCGGGTTTTCACAATATATTCATATAATCTATTTATATATATAAATTTTAATGATATAATGATTCTAGTCTTTAATTACTAAATAAAAAAACAAGAAAATGATATACACATCTTTAAAAGAAAAGCATAAATCTAGAATTGGTCGTAAAGACTTTAAGAGGAATTCTAGAGCAAAAAGAACTGAACATTATGCAAATAGTCTTGTCTTTGTTTCTATGTTAGGTTCAGTAGCATTTGTGGTTTCTTATCTATAAATATATTTTTTCTAAGTTTATTTAATATTTTATTAATACTACCCCTACCCCCTTAGCAAAGTTAATAAATGGCTTACTTTTCTATGGCCATGCATTATTCGTAAGATCTTCCAAGAATCTTTTAAAGCTACTAGATTTTGTTCTTTTTCAAAATGAGTTTGAGCTCTGACCAGTAAACCTCTATACCTTTGATTTAACTCATCAAGACTAGACATGTTGTAGTCAAAATCTTTTTGTCCAATAAGAACGTTTGCTTCTTGAATAAGTTTTTTGTCTTTTGTATTTTTAACGTACTTTTCTAGAAAATCCTTAATCATATTATTTTCTTCAATAAGATTTTTTACTGCTTCATCTAAATCCATGGAAGCCAAAAAAAGTAAAGTACCCCAAGAATTTAATCTTGATTGTTCATATTCATCTTCTAATAGAGGAGAAAATCTTTGAATTAATTCTTGAGCTAAAGTTTGTAATGTTTTATTTATCTCAGGTTTCATATTTTTACAATAAGGATTCAAGCTTATCTAAAATAATTTCTAAATGTATATCTCCTGGTACCCAGGCTGAGAAAAGATTAACTGGGTCTGTATTACTTCCAGTAGAAAATTCATGTCCCGCTGATATCCAAATAGCTAATCCTTTTACACAAGCAAAAAGTTCCCACCAAAACAGAGAATCTTTATTTATTTCTATTTTGCTTTCCTGGGACCAAATATCTAAAGCTTCTTCTCTTTTTATTAAATAAGCTGGAGTTTCTTTCTTTTCCCAACACCAAATTTCTGATAGAGCCCATCCCAAATCCTCTAAAGGGTCACCAATGTGGGCCATTTCCCAATCAAGTATTCCTGTAATCCGTTTTCCTTCAAATAAGAAATTTCCATTCCTGTAATCGCCATGAACAATACTTAACCGAGTAGCGGGTAAGGGTTCAGATCTTTGTAATTCCCTGATTGCTGCTTCAAGTATAGGCTCCACACCAAGAGAATCTTTACGAATAACCTCAACCCAATATTCCAACTGCTCTTTCCAACAATCGTGTAAAGTCTTTACTTCTGAAAGTTCTTTTAATTTAGAGTTTGTTAAATCATGAGAAGCTATTTTTCCAAGAATCTTCCAGAACTGTCTGCCTATTTCATCCTCATGGGGTATATAAGCCTCTTTATCAAAAGGGCTAGCTACCTTCCCTGGTAACTCTTCCATCACCATAAAAGGTGCTCCTAATACATCTGAAGACTCTTCAAGGACTACAAGTCTTGGGACAGGAACTTCTGTTTCCTGAAAATCAGAATAAGCAAAATATTCTGTTTTTTGGTCAGTTTCTATAAGAGAGCTATTCTGAGATCTACGATAAATGAAGTTAGCGGTGCTTTGATCTTCATCTTTTAATGCAACACGATAAGTCTCTCTAGAAGCCCCACCAAAAATTCTTTGAATAGTTAAGAATGAAAATTTTTTTTTAAGTTTCTTGGATAAAAAAACTGAAAATTCTTGTCCTAAAATTTTATCTTGTTTTGTTCCATGAATCATTTAGCTAGATCTAGAATGTCTTCAAAATTACTTGGTTTATGCCTGCCAATAAGCAACTGCTCTAAAACTCCACACCCTTCTGTTGTTGTCCCTTCTTTAATAATCTGGATTTTGCTAATTGCCTGAATATGCAAAAAAGGTGGATCATGAGGATCACTTTTTAAATCATAAAAGTCATAATGACTTTCATTTTCTCCTTTGAAATGACCATGACCCCATTCAGGATGCATGTAACCTAAACCACACATAAACATGTTGTATTTTGGCTCTATAATTGTCTTGACTTGAGTTCCCTCAGAATTTTCTGCTACAAAGGTTGCTTTTGAAACCCTTCTAGTTCCTGATTTATAAGTAACTTCCTTTGAAAGATTAACCAGGACATCTGTTTGGTTTTTTTGAATAACGGCATGGCTGTTAATTGGGTTTCCTTTTTCATCATCTACAAAGAAAGTATGGCTAGCGAATTTTTTGAAGTTTGCAGGACACCACAGCCAATAGAATTGTGGCATTTGTGCTGGAGCCGAAGGCTGGCTATCTGGCAATCCTACAGGCCTTACTCCCCAAGACCTATCCCTTGAACCCATGTAGGTTTCTGGTTCAATTATTATTTTTTCCTCTTGGAATTGAATTTTTCCTTTCCATCTTCCATGTTGCGTTAGCCTAGTGCTATCCATAGTTATTCTTGGACCGGATTTCATTGTCATCCTAGGCTCCTGCATAGCTTCAAACCTAGAATTAAAGGTTAAATCTGCAAAAAAGTTTTTCTCTTTATCTTCAACAGAAACCTTAAGTTTTTTTAAAGGTTCTATGACTTGAACCTCTAAAGCACCTACCTTGGTATTGAGCCTCTCTTGATCAAGGATTCTTGAGTATCTGAAATTGTGTTGAATGCCTTCATAAATGAAAACAAAAGACCCATCCATAATATTTAGATTGGGGTAAAGACATAGTGCGACAGCGAAAAAGATATCGCCTTCTTGGTTATACCCATTGAAAAAGTACCTATCGTAGAAATTTCTTTCACTACCAACTTCTGAAATAGGTATTGGGAGTTGATGAATAGGATAATCGTCTGCTTTGGTTAACATTAACCTTGGCTTAAATTCTGACTTTTAAATGAGAAATACCATCGAGGAAATTTGATGGGATTCTCGTTGGTTCTGAAATAACTTCTATATTGGGGAAACGTGCTAACAACTCTTCATAGAGAATCTTTATTTGTAGCTTTCCAAGCCGGTGCCCTAGACAGAGATGTTGACCTGCACCAAAGGCTATATGTTTCGCCGCATCCTCTCTGTCTACCTTAAAGAGATGAGCATCTTTAAAAACTTCTTCATCTCTATTGGCTGCTCCGTACCACATAATAAGTTTATCTCCTTTTTTTATTGATTGACCTCTTATTTCAGTATCACAAGCAGCAGTTCTTCTCATATAGATAACTGAACTCACCCAGCGAAGCATTTCATCAGCAGCATTAGATATTAAACTTGGATCATTTATTAATTTTTGTCTCTCCTCAGGGTTCTGACTCAGAGCTATTAAGCCACCTGTTATAGTGTTACGAGTGGTTTCATTTCCAGCAATTACCATAAGCAACATAAAGCCATCTAGTAGTTCTTGCGGTAATCCCTCTCCCTCAACCTCAGTATTAGCAACAAGACTCATTAAGTCGTCTGTTGGATTCTTGCGCCTTTCCTCGATCATATCCCTACCCATTTTGAAAAGCTCCATGTAATTCACCCATATTTCTATGGCATTATCTGGATTTTGATTTGAAGAGGCGTCTGTCAGTTTATTTACTATTTCTCTTACTCTTTGTCTTTGCGATTCCTCTATTCCCATCATTTCACACAAAACCCATAAAGGAATTTTTTCTGATATTTCAGTTACAAAGTTAAACTCCTTTTGTTTGGATGCTTCATCAAGCAATTCTTTAACCTTATTTCTTAATCCATCTTCCATATCCTTTAAAGACCTAGGACTAAATTTAGGTGAAACCATCTTTCTATAAACAGTGTGTTGTGGTGGATCCATGGCAATCATATTGCTAACTAATGCTGCAGTGGCTGCGGGATCAGCAACTTCAGGATCTCCGTAAGTCATTAAAATACCCGGCTGAGATGAAGAAAAAGTCTGTGGATCTTTTGAAACCCTTACTATGTCTTCATGCTTAGTTAGAGCCCAGAAGCCATGTTCAAAAGGAAGCTGTTCTTCATGCCAATAAATTGGTGCTTCTTTTCTTAATCTTGTGAAAATATCATGGGGTTGTCCATTTAGAAAAGTTTCCCATCGATCTAGCTCACATATCTGACCTATGTCGTAAACAGGCTTTGTCATAAATAATTATAAAACTTCAAGAATTGCTTCTGCGGAACTTACTTCAAGGGCAGGACCGTTTTCTACATTTAAGGTAGAAACCACACCATCGTCAATAATCATCGCATAGCGTTGAGATCTGGTTCCCAGCCCAAAACCAGAACCATCCATCTCTAAACCTATTGCGGAAGTGAACTCAGCATTACCATCAGAAAGCATCAGAACATCTTCACCGACATTCCTATCCTTACCCCAAGCTGCCATTACAAAAGGGTCATTTACAGAAATACAGGCTACAACATCAGCCCCTTTATCTTTTAGACTACCCACATTAGTAACGAAACCAGGTAGATGTTGAACACTGCAGGTCGGCGTAAATGCTCCTGGAACTGCAAATAGAACTACTTTTTTCCCAGCACAAAGTTCTTCCATTGATACTGGTTTAGGCCCCTCATCGGTCATGGTACTCACTGTAATTTGAGGCAGCTTATCCCCTACTTGTATAGTCATAGTTTCTCCTTTTAAAAATTATAATTCATGATATATCTTCGAACCCTGTTCTTTGAATTCTTTAGATTTCTGTTTTAAACCCTTTTCTATTTCTTCAATATCTACAAGATCTATTTTTTCAGTGTTATTTTTAGCATATTCTCTGACTTCTTGGGTAATTTTCATAGAACAGAATTTAGGACCACACATAGAACAGAAATGTGCTACCTTGGCAGACTCTTTTGGTAAGGTCTCGTCGTGGAATTGTTTTGCTTTTTCTGGGTCTAAGCCTAAATTGAACTGGTCTTCCCAACGGAATTCAAATCTAGCTTTAGATAAAGTATTGTCTCTTAATTGGGCTGCAGGATGACCTTTAGCTAAATCGCCTGCGTGAGCTGCTATACGATAAGCAATTAAACCTTCCTTAACATCTTCTTTATTAGGTAGACCTAGATGTTCTTTGGGCGTTACATAACAAAGCATTGCACATCCAAACCAACCTATCATGGCTGCCCCTATAGCTGACGTAAGGTGATCGTGAGCAGGGGCAATATCAGTAGTTAAAGGGCCTAAAGTATAAAAAGGTGCTTCATGGCAAATTTCCAGTTGCTTATCCATATTTTCCTTAATCATTTGCATAGGAACATGACCAGGTCCTTCAACCATAACCTGGACATCATGTTTCCAAGCAATTTTTGTTAGCTCACCTAAGGTATTTAATTCAGAAAATTGAGCCTCATCATTAGCATCCGCAATTGAACCAGGTCTTAATCCATCACCTAAAGAAAAAGAAACATCATAAGCTTTCATGATTTCACATATCTCTTCGAAATTAGTGTAAAGAAAGTTTTCCTGATGATGCGAGAGGCACCATTTGGCCATGATTGATCCACCCCTGGATACAATGCCAGTTAATCTCTCTGCTGTCATAGGTATGTACCTTAATAAAACGCCAGCATGAATAGTGAAGTAATCAACACCTTGTTCAGCTTGCTCTATAAGAGTATCCCTAAAAACCTCCCAGTTTAGGTCTTCAGCAACTCCATTTACCTTCTCTAAAGCCTGATATATGGGGACTGTACCAATTGGAACCGGAGAATTTCTAATAATCCATTCTCTTGTTTGGTGTATGTGCTTCCCGGTGGATAAATCCATTACAGTGTCAGCTCCCCATTTTGTTGACCAAGTCATCTTATGCACTTCCTCTTCTATGGAAGAGGTCACCGCAGAGTTTCCTATATTCGAATTAACCTTTATTTTAAAATTTCTACCGATAATCATAGGTTCAGATTCAGGGTGATTTATATTTAAAGGTATTATTGCTCTTCCAGCAGCAACTTCGTCTCTTACAAACTCCGGCGTTATCTCTTCTGGAATCTTCGCTCCAAAAGACTCTCCCATATGGCGATTTGAGATCAAACCTCTCTCTTTTGCTTCTTTTAAACCTTGATTCTCACGAATAGCTATAAATTCCATCTCCGGGGTTATTTGACCTTTCCTAGCGTAATGCAGTTGAGTTATGTTTTTTCCAGTCTTTGCCCGCCTTGCCTTAGGTAGATTAGGAAAGGTTAGGCCTGTTAAGTCTTCTGATTCAATTTGTTGTTTAGCATAAGAAGAGGATCTTTTAGGAAGTTCTTCAGAATCTCCTCGTTCTTTAATCCAGTTCAGTCTATTTGGTTTAAGGCCTTTAGAAAGATTAATTTTGACTTCAGGGTCGGTGTAGGGTCCTGAGGTATCATAAACCCATAACTCTGGATTTCCTTGCTCTGCTATATCTCCATTGAGAGAAGTTTGACTTATTTCTCTCATAGGCACATTCAAATCTTCTCTAGAGCCAGTTACATATATTTTTTTTGATGCAGCAAATTGCTCCATCTTCTCAGAGTCTTTGAGGTTATTTTTTGGAGCTGGAAATTTAGATGAACTCAGTTTCATTTAAGATTTATTTACCCTAAGTATTATATCCATCTAGGCATTAAAAGAGTGTTGTTTTAGCACTAAATAGCAAAAAAATTGGGTAAAAGACGATTAGGTGTTATACTTGAGTAATACACCTACTAAACGAGGTTTAAAGATGATAAAAACAAAATTACAGAAACTATTAGTTATTTTCAGTATCGTTGGGTTATCTATATCTCAAACTTGGGCTGAAGATTTAAAGGATATCTATGAACTTGCACTCATAAACGATCCAACATTTAAAGCTGCAGAGGCTTCCTTTAGAGCAGGAAAAGAATACAAGGTGCAAGGAAGAGCAGGGTTATTGCCCTCGCTCAGTATTTCTGGTTCAACAGGATGGAACGAATACAGATTAGAAGAAACCTTGTTGGACGAGTATAACTCAAACAATTATTCGGGTTCGCTCCAACAGCCACTTTTCCGTTTAGATAGGTGGTTTCAATTCAGACAAGGTAAAGCTTTAACTCAAAGTGCAACGGCTGAATTTGCCTACCAACAACAAGAAACTATGATCCGAGTAGCTACTAGCTATTTCAATGTACTTTATGCAATGGATAGTTTAAGTGCTGCTAAGGCTGAAGTAGAAGCGATTGGAAGACAAAGGGACCAAGCAAAAAAGAGGTTTGATGTAGGACTGGCATCTATTACAGAAGTCCAAGACACTCAAGCTGCTTACGATTTAAGTGTAGTTGGAAGAATTACAAGAGAAGCTCAACTAGATTCTTCTAGAGAAGCTCTCTCAGCAATTATTGGTGGGAAATTACCATTGTTATCACCTTTAATAGATGATTACCCTACCCCCCCACCTGATCCAATAGATAGAGAGCAGTGGGTAAAGATCGGTTTAGCTAACAATTTTCAACTCAAAGCGGCTCACTTAAATACTACAGCAGCAAAAAGTAGTGCCAGAGCTAGCGGTTCTGCTCATTTACCTAAAATTGATATTGTTGGTAGAGTTACTAAAAGCACCAGCAGGCAAGGAAAATTTGGTGGATTTATTCAAAATCCTTTATATGGATTAGAATCTGATAACCGACAGTATGCTATTCAAGTTAGCATGCCTATTTTTTCTGGAGGTGCAGTTAGTTCAGCTCGCAGGCAAGCCTATGCCCAGTATGATAGAAGCAAAGAACAAACTTTATTTACCGAAAGGCCAATGTAACAGCAAGAAAACAAGCACTTAAATCAGCAAATTCAGCTCTGGAAGCAACCCAAATTGGATTTGAGGTGGGTACTAGAAACGTAGTAGATTTGTTGCAATCAGAGAGAGGGCTTTATGCAGCTCAAAGAGATTATGCTAAATCACGTTACGATTACGTAATCTCAGTACTTAGACTTAAATTATCCGTAGGCTCACTGAGTCCAGAAGACTTATTTAATGTAAGTTCTCAGATGAAATAATAAGAGGTGCCGGAACTCCCTGAAGTTGAGACAACCTTAAGAGGCATAGAACCTCATATATTAAACCTTCCTATAGAGAGGATCTCAATTAGAGAATCAAAGTTAAGATGGAAGGTTCCTAAAAAAGATCTTAAGGAGAATCTTCTCGATAATTATTTCTCATCTATTAAGCGAAGAGCTAAATATTTAATCTTAAATAGTAAGAAAGGCTCTCTACTCATACATCTGGGAATGTCAGGCTCTTTGAGGATTCTGTTTGAAGAAGTTAAACCTCAAAAACATGACCATATAGATATTGTCTTCAAAAACAATTGTCTTCTTAGATTTACTGACCCTAGAAAGTTTGGATCTTTTTTGTGGGCTAAAGATCCTGAAGTTCACCCTCTTTTAAAAGATCTTGGACCAGAGCCTTTGGGTAATTCTTTTTCAGGAGAATATTTATTTCAAGTTTCTAGAAAAAGAAAAGTTCCATTAAAAAATTTTATTATGAATGCAAAAGTGCTTGCTGGTGTGGGTAATATCTACGCTTCTGAAGCTTTATTCATAGCAGGGATTAGACCACAAAAAAAAGCCGGTAATATTAGTCGCAAGCAATATGACCTTCTGGCGTTTTCAATTAAGGAGCTACTACAAAACTCCATAGACAAAGGAGGCACCACCTTAAAAGATTTTGTGGGAAGCGATAATAAGCCAGGTTATTTTAAAAATGAATTAATGGTTTATGGTAGAGCAGGAAAGGCTTGTAAGAAGTGTTCTTCCCATTTAAAAGAAATACGTTTATCTCAAAGAAGCAGTGTCTATTGTCCTAAATGTCAGGCCTAAATTAATCTTTAAAACGTTTTTTTAGAGCCTCTTCAACAGTGGGATCAACAAACGCAGACAATTGACCTCCCATTGAAGCAATCTCTCTTACTAATGTTGATGACAAAAATGAAAATTTTGCTTTTGGAGTAAGGAACACGCTCTCAAGATCAGGAGACATTGCACGATTCATATTTGCTAACTGGAATTCATACTCAAAATCAGAAACAGCTCTTAATCCTCTAATAAGCACATTAGT
>LUQU01000048.1:55843-95411 GCA_001628005.1 SAR86 cluster bacterium REDSEA-S09_B4 | reverse complement strand
TTGTTGATGTGCCGTTTAGAGAGTCTGTTAATCCCAACAAACGAGAAGTCCAAAAGGCAAAAGGACTCGATTACGCGGAATAAAAAGATCTTTGAGGTCGGTACAAATTTGGATTGACCTCTAAGGTTCTGCTGTCTCTCTCTAATACGTCAAATTACACAATTATTTAGGGCATTGTCATATACAAAATAAGTGTCCTGTAAATACCTTTTACCATTGGGTATAAATGATTCTCGAGCATGTAAAACTCTTAAACTTGCAACAATTAATACCTCTCCTGCATTCAACCTAAAAGTTGAACGATATTTACTGTTATGAACCCTAGTGGAAACTTCATGATAAGCTTTATAAAAACTTTTTAGGTCTTCTCTAGACGGATCTATCATCTGCATTAAGTGATTTGAAAATCTAAAACTTTCTACAGACCCATCAGATGAACATTTAATAATAGGTGCCTCAGCATATGTTTCATTATTTTCATCAAATTGTCTAAACGGAACATTAAACTCTTTTAAAATATTAAAATACTTAGGATTATCCTTTCTTAAATCCTCTACGACTTCCCAACCATCTACAATTATTGAATCTCCTCCTTCGCATTCATTTTCTAACATGTAAAGAACCTGAACACTTGGTTGAGCCCTATAGCTTGCAAAATCATTATGAGGAGAAAGCCCCTTTGAAGTATGAGCAACACTATAGACATGTCCCGTTACAGAAACATTATGAATTCTTTCAAATAATGTTTCATGAATTGGTCCAAATCTTTTTGATAAAAGTTCTACTGAATCTGGTACCTTAGGTGCATTATTTAAAATAATTACACCAAAACTAACAAAAGTTTTTAGTGCCTCCAAGGCAATCTCTTCATTATCCAAAAATTCAGACCAATCAAACCTTCTAGGAGTGAAATCACTTGCCCATAACTTATGTTCCGGATATCTAGGTTTACTGCTATCTTCTATTTGATTTAGTGGGATTACCGATTGGTGATTATCAGGCCACAAAACAAACAGGCTTTCGTTTTTCATTTCAACACTTGTAGGAGATATATCTACTGGGACAGTATGCAAGAGAAACTGTTTCTCTTGAGTCTCTATAATTCTACATTCGTCACATTGACAATTATCTCTTAACCATAGAAAAGGTAAGTCGTATTGTTTATTTGAACCCGTTGATAATGTTACTGAATCTTTTTTAATCTCAATCATAAGTAAATATCAATTCTTGTTGCTTCACCTTTTACCTGATACTTAATATTACTATATTTATTTCTATCCTTAATAACTATACATGCTTTAATTTGACCCTTACCAGCAAAACGCTAGAATATTCGTATATTCTTTAATTTTCAGGGAGATAAATGAAAAAAAATAAATTTAATGCACCGCCTTTTGAATTTGATGATTCTAAAGTTAAAAAAGCTTTAGTTTTTGGATCGGCAATTGCTTTAACTGCAACTCCAAGCTTTGATGTTGCAGCTGAAGACAATGAAGCAGAAGAAGAAATTATTGTTACAGCTGCAAAAAGAGAATCTAGAATCGAAGATCTTCCTATGAGTGTCCAAGCTATTACAGGTTCTAGACTTGATGATGCAGGTGTGAATGATTTCATGGATTATGCTGAGTTGATTCCAACTCTTTCTTATATTCAGTATGGACCAGGAAGATCTGCCTTTTATTTAAGAGGTACATCAGATGGTAATTTTGGAAACTTAGCGGGCCCTAATACAACTGTAGCCATGTATATTGATGAATCTCCTATTAATACCGTGGGAGTCAACCCAGATTTACATATTTATGACATGGAAAGAATTGAAGTCTTGAATGGCCCTCAAGGCACACTTTATGGTTCAAGTGCACAGGGTGGTACTGTTAGATTAATTACAAACAAACCAGAACAAGGAAATCTAGATTTTGGATTTGAAGTTGACACTTCATCAGGTCCAAATATGGAACGAGGTGATAGCAGAAGCTTCGAAACTTTTATTAACGCACCAATAACAGACAAAGCTTCAGTCAGAATTTCAGCTTATGACGTAAGTGAAGGAGGTTTTATTGACCTTGTAGGGGGTACTAAGACTTTTACTGCAAGCAATTACTCTGTTCCTCTTCTTGAACAAGATAATAGCAATAGCAGTAGTGTAAAAGGTTATCGAGCTTCTTTAAGGGCTTGGTTAAATGATAGTCTAACTGCTACTTTAACTCACACAAACCAAGATTCGCGTACTGATGGAAGTTGGGACCATCAACCTACTACTTTAGGTGATTTAAAAAGCTCTAAAGTTATAGGTGAATTTACAGATGATGAATGGGATCAAACTAGTTTCACTATTGAAGGTGATGGACTATTTGGAAATCAATTAACTTATGCAGGTACTTTTTTTGATAGGGATGTTAGATATCTTTGGGACTACAACGATTATGTTGAATATTATAATTTAGATAGCCCTGCACAAAACGGTTTTGGATATTACAGTTACTATACTTGTGATTATTACTCTTATTACTACTACGGAACTTGGGATGGTGCTTGTAATAATCCTACAATGTGGGCTGATTATTCTCTTAATATGGAAAGAGAAACACATGAGTTTAGAGTTACCTCTGGCACTCAAGAAGATAGTCTTCAGTGGATCATAGGTGTTTTTTACGACAATCTAGAGAACCCCTACCAATACACTTATAAATGGCCAGGCATGATGGGATACTACTCTGATGGTACTTGGGGAGGAACAGGAACTGCCGGCAGAGAGGGTATATGGTGGGATTTAGATAATCTACGTGAAGATGAAGTAAAAGCAATCTACGGAGAAGCTACCTTTGCTATTTCTGAAAAGTTAAGGATGACTGTAGGTATGAGAAAATTTGATTCTAAACTTCGAATAGTTGCTAAAAATGGATACTTTGGTGGCTTTGGACCATCTTATTATGGGCATGATAATGATAGAGTAGAGGAAGATAGTGGTACAGCTCCTAAATTAGCTTTAGCTTATGCTTTAGATAATGGTGCCTTACTTTATATGAATTATTCGCAAGGATACAGGCCGGGAGGAACTAATAGAATAAATAAAAATAGTGATGCAGCACCTCTTTACTATGACTCAGATCAATTAAACAATATAGAGGTTGGTTATAAGTATCTATCTGAAGACAGCACATTAAGATATAACCTAACTTTTTATTCTATGAGCTGGAAAGATATGCAAACAGCAAATTTCGACTTAGATTTAGCTAGCATATCGTTTAATTCAAATATTGGGGATGCCATCATTCAAGGTTTAGAAGGTGACGTCACTTTAACTACTAAAAATGGTGTTAACTTTATAGCAGGAACAACCATCTTAAACCCTAGGTTAGATGAAGATTATGTTTTAAATGGAGCCACACTAGCTAATGAAGGAACAAGACTTGCTAATGTTCCTAAGATTAAAGGGTCAGTAGCAATAAATAAAGATTTTGATATTAAAGGCCTTTCTGGTTATTGGGATCTTAGTCTTAGTAGAACAGGAAAAAGAAAGTCTTCAATGACTAATCCTATTGACCAAGGTGCTTATACATTAGGAAACTTTTCAACCACAATGGTAGGTGAAGATTGGACAGCGGTCTTTTACGTTGACAATATTTTTGATACTAGAGCAACTATTTGGGAATATCAGGGTTACAGGCCTGAAACAGTTTTTACCAATAGACCAAGGACTTTAGGCCTTAGATTAAAATACAAGCTTTAAGGTTTATTTAAGGTTACTACTTAACTCTTTGATGTAGCTGGGGTTTGTTCTACAACAACCTCCAACTATAGAAGCCCCTTCTTTGATCCAGAGTCTAGCCTCTTCTAGATAGGCTTTTTCATTAATTTCTATAGCAGAATCCCAGTGTCTTTCTGCAGCAAACTTTAAATTAGAGTTTTCTGTATCTAATGCCACATTTTCAGCATTTGCATATCCCCCAATAGGAATATCAGTAAGTTCTTTGAGGGCTTTTATAGAGGGAGTTACTAAATTAGCTGCACAGCAATTAACTAAATAGGCGTCTGGTTCTAACCCATTTAATTCTGTAAAAGCTTGGTTTACAGTTTCTCCACTTGGAAGCGTATTTCTAACATCTCCATGAAGAGTCCAGCTTACCCAAACAGGCATATTTGTTTCCAATGCCGCTTTTAAAGCACATTTTGCTTCTAAAGCACTTGCCATAGTTTCACATATAATAATATCAACCTTACCTTTAAGAATATTTGCAATTTCAGAATACTGCTTGTTCATTTCTTCTTCTTTAAGAATAAGATCAGCTCGGTAACTTGTTTCGAGAGGGGGTAAAGATCCTAATATTTTTACGTTCTCTCTTTTTGTTTTAGATAAAGCTGCCTTAGCTATTTCTATAGATTTAATTGTTAGACTTTCTAGTTCATTATCTAAATTATCTCTAGAGAGAATGGGTCTTGTAACAGCGTAATTATTTGTGGTTATGTAGTCACTTCCAGCTTCAATATAATCAATGTGTATTTCTTCTACTATAGAGGTAGCTTCTTTAAGTGCTAAAGCGGACCATATAGATTCAACGTGAGAAGGTACTTCTACACCTCTTCTTCGGAGTTCAGTGCCCATAGCACCATCTCCTATAATCAAATTTTTCATAATATTTCTATAAGATAATCTAAGACTTTATTCGGACTTTCTGCCATCAACGTATGACCAGAATCTTTTATTTCCTTAACCACAGGGTCCTTAAATGATTTTATCAAATCTTTTGCTTTAAAAGGAGGCGTAAGAAAATCTTTTTTGCCTAAAATTAAAAGGGTGGTAGCTGAAACTTGTGCAGCACTTTTCAACCCAGAATCATACTCTGCACAAGCTTTCAGATCTTGATAAATAACACCTTTATTTGATTTTTCTAAAAGTTTTTTTGTAGAACCTGTCATCCACATTCCAGGGTTAGTATTTCTACCAAGTCTAGCCTGATTGCTATATCCCATGTACGTAAGAATATCTATTGCCTCAGGTTTATTACTTTTTGCATAATTAAGTAGAACATCAGAAACAGCCATTGGAAAAGCAGTTCCCACCATAACAAGATTCACAGCTCTTTTTTTTGCTAAAGCAGCTGTTTCAAGTGCAATTAAGGAACCCATGCTATGGCCAACTACAGAAAACTCATTGATCTTTAAGTCATCTAAATAACGAATTAACCATTTAGCCATCTCAGGTATTGTTTCTAGTAACTTGCCTTTAGATCTTCCATGGCCCGGAAGGTCAATGCCTAAGACATTTCTGTCTTTTCTAAGAAAGTATCTTATTGGTAAAGTCCACACAGTATGGTCCATGCCAGTACCATGAATAAAAACTATAGGGTGTTTCATGTCTTTTAGGCCTTCAGGCCCAGAAAAACTATAAATATTTTTCATTACAAGGTCTTTTTTGCAGCCCTAAATCCTAAATCTAGATCATTGATTAGATCTTCAGGGTCTTCCAGTCCAACTGAGAGTCTTATGGTTCCTTCTGATATTCCAGCTTTTTCTAATGAAGCTGCATCCATCCTATGATGAGTTGTGCTGGCTGGGTGGATAACTAGAGATTTAGCGTCACCGACATTGGCTAAATGCGAAAATATACTTAAATTTTCAATAAAAGCCTTACCGGCCTCTCTTCCCCCTTTAAGTTCAAAGGTAAAAACAGCTCCACAACCTTTAGGCAGTAATTTTGAAGCAAGTTTATGGTCAGGATGAGTTGTTAGAGTAGGGTATACAACTTTTTCTACTAAATCATGATTGTTTAGATATTCAACTATTTGTAAGGTAGTAGCAACGTGTCGATCCATTCTAAGACCCAAGGTTTCAATTCCTTGCAATACAAGAAAAGCCGTATGAGGGCTCATACAAGCTCCGAAGTCTCTAGCACCTTCTTTACGTGCTCTTGATATAAAGGCAGCAGGTCCAAATTCTTGAGTAAAAATCATATTATGAAACCCTGAATAGGGTTCTGTAAGTTGAGGAAATTTACCTGATGTTTCCCAATCAAAATTTCCACTATCCACCAACAAACCTCCTATTACTACTCCATGACCAGAAAGAAATTTAGTTGCTGAATGAAAGATTAAATCAGCGCCTAAATCAAAGGGGCGCATTAAGTGAGGGGTGGTGAAAGTAGAATCTACAAGCAATGGAACTCCATTTTCATGACTAATATTAGATACAGTCTCTATATCCATTACATCTAATCCGGGATTACCAAGTGTTTCCCCAAAAACAAGACGAGTGTTTTCTTTGAAGCTTTGCTTTAGTAAATTAGTGTCTCTGAAGTCAATAAATGAAGTTTCTATGCCAAAGCGAGGAAAAGTATATTCAAGAAGATTATGACTGCCGCCATACAAACAATTTGAAGCAATAATATGAGAACCGCTATCTAAAATTGTTGAAATAGCAAGATGCATTGCAGCTTGACCACTTGAGGTAGCTATTGCACCAATGCCTCCTTCTAAGGCTGATATTCTTTCTTCTAATACAGAATTTGTAGGGTTAGTAATTCTAGAATAAACGTGACCAGTTCTTTCTACATTGAAGATTCCTGCTGCAATTTCAGAGCTATCAAATACAAATGATGAAGTTTGATAAATGGGTGTTGCCCTGGCACCTGTAGCTGGGTCAGGTCTTTGTCCAGCGTGCAGGGACAGAGTATCGGGTTTTAACTCTTTTGGATCTTTCATAATAATTCTATGTATTAATTAGTTTCCTTAACATTTAGTTCTTTAAAAACTGAAAAAGCCATTAAAGGATAAATAACAAGTAAAGGCAACGATGCGAGGATTATTAGATTAAGAGCTACTTGATGGCTTGAGTAAAAAATTAAGGCAGCAGGAAGTATTCCCAGTACGACGGCCCAAAATAACCTTAGGTATTTTCCTGGGTCTTTATTTTCAGAAGAATTTTTTTGTACATGATAGGCAATTACATACGACATTGAATCATAAGAAGTAATAACGAAAATAACTGTTATTCCGCAAAAAAGGAAAAGCATTAAAGTATCAAACGGCATTGTATTAATAGCAGCAATAGCTAAATCTCCATGCGTACTGCCTGTAATTTCAGAAACAGCTAATGTTTTATTAACATCTAGTTCCATGGAGTAGCCACCTAGGATCATAAAAAACAACCAACTTCCAAGGGCACCAAAAACAAGCATTCCTAAGATTACTTCTCTAAGAGTCCTTCCTTTAGAGATTCGAGCTACAAATAGAGCTACTAAAGGTCCAAAAGCTACCCACCAAGCCCAATAAAAAACTGTCCAAGTGTCAGCAAAATCTGATTGCTCTGAAATACCTAAAGTACTCATCTCCCAAAAGTGTGTAAACATAAAGACTAGGCCATTAAAGGCAGATTTAATAATTTCAAAAGTAGGCCCAAGAAATAAAACTATAAGTAAAAAAATACCTGCAAGAATCATGTTTATATCACTTAACCTTTTAATACCTTTTGTTAACCCTTTGTAGACACTAAAACCAAACAAGCCAACACAAAAACCCAATACACTTAGATCAACTATAAAGGAACCATCAAGGTTAAAGATTTCTGAGTAGCCTGTGCTTAACATGGGCATGTAGGATCCTATAGTTCCTCCTGCCGCCCCTATTGTTGCAATCACAAATAGAAAATCTACTATTCTGCCTAATAAAGAGTTTTCAACGTTTCTTAGACCTAATCCTCTTAAACTAGAACTTAATCGTAATGTACTTAATTGATATTTATAAAAAGAGACAGAAAGAGCAACTGCAGGAATGGCATAAACAGCCCAAGCACTTATTCCCCAATGGAATAGACCGTAAGCGGTTGATAGAGCATAAGCTTCTTCTGAATAAGGACTGATTCCAAATAAAGTTTCATCAACATAATAGCCCCATTCAACTCCTGACCAGTAGATGATTCCCCCACCTATTCCTCCACAAAAAAGCATCCCCATCCAACTAATAGTTGAAAATTCAGTTCTTGCTTCATTACCTCCAAGTTTGTACTTACCGTATTTTGAAAATGCTATATAAAGCATAAAAATGAAGCAAATTGGGGTGAGGATTAAATATATTGGACCAAATACTGAAATCACAGAGTTCTTATAGTCTTCAATTAAAATGGCAGTGCTTTCAGCGTTATAAAGAATAAAAAAAGCAATACCGATTACTACAACTAAACTTGTTACAAAAGTTATGTAGTCAACATTTTTTTTATTAAAACTATTGAAAACTTCATCCATGGTGTGAAGCATAACTGCCACTAAGCTAGAATGTAAGAGTGAACCAAGAAAAAGAAATACAGGTTTCTGTTAAAGAAGCTTATGCCAATGCTGTTTCATTGCTTGAATCAGGTAACTATAAGCTAGCTGAAAAACAATTAGCAGAGATATTAATAAATTACCCAAACGATCCAAATGCCCTTAGATTAAGTGGTGTTTCTTCTATAGATCAAGGCAAACCTGAAATTGCCTTAATTCCTTTACAAAAGGCCCTTAAGATAGCACCAGATTTTTCTCAAGCTCATGAAGACTTAGGAACCGCATGGTTTCTTTTAGGCGATTTAAATAAATCAGAGGTATGTTTAAAAACAGCCTTAAAATTAGACCCATCAAAATTCTCTACTTGGAAAAGTCTAGGTGATTTACTTTCTGATCAAGGTAAAGATGAAGAAGCAAATAAAGCTTATGAGAAAGCTTTATCTACGAACACTAAGTACAGTGATCTCACCAAGGCTATGACTTTAGTAAGGAAAGGACAAATAGGTGAAGCTGAAAAGATATACAAACAAATACTTAAAGACGATCCAAAAAACGTTGATGCACTTCGTTTGCTTGCACTATTAACTACCAAAGGAGGAGCAGTTGACCAAGGTATTATGATCCTCAAAAAATGCACAGAAATTGCTCCTGATTACGCTCTTGCTTGGGGAAACTTAGCAAACATGTATAGGCAAAAAGAAGGCTATGAAAATCTAGATAAATCAATTTATTGTTTTAAAAAAGCTACTGAATTGAGACCAAATTGGGCAGAAGGTTGGGCTGGATTAGGAACGGTGTATACCAGGTCATCCTTACATGAAGAGGGGATAGTTGCCTACCAAAAATCAATCTCAATTAAAGAAGATCAGCCTAGAGTTCACTTAAGTTTAGGGCATGTGTATAAAACAACTGGTGAACAGAACCAATCAATTAATTCCTATAAAGACGCTATCAAACATTTTGATATGTTTGGAGAAGCTTACTGGAGTTTGGCAAACCTTAAAACTTATATCTTTTCAGATGAAGAAATTAAGTTAATGAAGTTACAACTTACAAAAGATGATTTACCTGAAAGAGAAAAGGTACATTTATTATTTGCTTTAGGAAAAGCGTATGAAGATAGAAAGGAATACAAGATATCCTTTGATTACTACGACCAGGGAAATGACCTAAATCGAGGGAGGAGTACTTACGATCCTAAAGCTGTGGAGGCTATATCTCGAAGAATTATTAATTTTTTTGATGGCAACCTTATTAAAGATAAATTGGATTGGGGCCATGCAGCACCTGATCCAATATTTATTGTAGGGTTACCAAGATCTGGCTCAACTTTAATTGAACAGATTTTATCTAGCCATTCCAAGGTTGAAGGGACCATGGAACTCCCAAATATCTTAAATATTGCACGTGAATTAGGTTCAGGAACTAAAGATCAAACTGCTTATCCAGAAGTTTTATCAAAACTTTCAAAGAATGAAATTAAGTCTTTAGGTAAACAGTATATTTCAGAAACTAAATTTATTAGATCAAGCTTTCCTTTCTTTATAGACAAAATGCCCAATAACTTTAGCCATATAGGGCTAATACATTTAATTTTACCCAATGCAAAAATAATCGATGCCAGAAGAAACCCATTAGATACTTGTTTCAGTTGCTATAAACAACTTTTTGCTAGAGGGCAGATGTTTACTTATGATCTTAGTGAGATAGCTAGATATTATGTTAATTACATAAAGCTCATGGATCATTGGGATGAAATTTTACCCGGTAAAGTACATAAGGTGGTTTATGAGGATATGGTACAAAATCAAGAGGAAGAGACTAGAAAATTATTGGACTATTGTGATCTTCCTTTTGAAGAAGAGTGTTTGAACTTCTATGAAACCAAAAGAGCAATCAAAACAGCAAGTTCTGAGCAAGTCCGTCAACCTATCTACAAACAAAGTGTTCAGTTATGGCAAAACTACGAAGAATTTTTAGATCAATTAAAGATTGCTTTATCACCGTTAAAAACAAGATTTGATATACCTGACTAGCCTTTTATAAGTACCTGTATACAATACGCGCCTATTTTTTAAGAATATGGGAAAAGAAATAAATAAAATTGTTCTCGCTTATTCAGGCGGTTTAGATACCTCAGTTATTTTGCACTGGCTTAAAGAGCAGTACTCAGCAGATGTTATTGCTTTCACCGCAGACATTGGACAAGAACATAATTCAAAGGAAGTAGAGACAAGAGCTAAAGAAATAGGGGCTTCAAAAGTTTTTATTGAAAATTTAAAAGATGAGTTCGTTTCTGAATACGTTTTTCCTATGTTTAGAGCTAATGCGGTGTATGAAGGCGAATACCTCTTGGGTACTTCTATAGCGAGACCGCTTATCAGTAAAAAATTAATAGAAATAGCAGAACAAGAAAATGCTGATGCCATAGCTCATGGAGCAACTGGAAAAGGGAATGATCAAATTAGATTTGAATTAGGCAGTTACGCTTTAAACCCTGATATTAAAGTTTTAGCCCCCTGGAGAACCTGGGAATACTCATCGAGAGCAGATTTAATTAATTACTGTGATAAGCATCAAATAAATATTGAAGTTAATAATGAAGATCCCAACTATTCTGTAGATGAGAACCTTCTTCACACTTCTTATGAAGGCGGAATTTTAGAGGATCCCTCAAAACCCGCTCCCGAAGAAATTTGGCAAAGAACAAGATCTATCTCTGAATCACCTGAAGAAGGAGAAAATATACAAATAGATTTTTTTAAGGGAGATCCAATATCGGTAAATAATCAACAAATGTCGTCTTCTGAGATATTAAATACTTTAAATGTACTGGCTGGCAATCACGGCATAGGAAGGTTAGACCTTGTTGAAAATAGGTTCACTGGAATGAAGTCTAGAGGATGTTATGAAACACCAGGAGGAACTTTACTGCTTAAAGCGCATAGAGCTATAGAATCAATTACATTAGATGGACAAGCCGCTCATTTAAAAGATGAGCTTATGCCGCAATACGCTGACCTAATATACAAAGGATTATGGTGGAGCCCAGAAAGGAAAGCACTACAGGCTCTTATAGACAATACTCAAGAAGCTGTCAGTGGAAGCATCAAATTAAATTTACTTAAAGGAAATATAGAAATTGTTTCAAGAGAATCAGAAAATAGTCTTTACGATGAAAATATTGTCACATTTGAAGACGATAAAAATTCGTATGATCAAAGTGATGCCACAGGTTTTATTAAAATTAATGCTTTAAGACTTAAGCTGAACTCAAGACGAAATAAAAAAGTAAATTAATCTACTTTTACACCTAATTTCTTATGTAGTTTGGTGTTAGAAGTTGTGTAACCGAAAGGAACTCTTTCTCCAGGAAAACACCTTCGATAAGCATCCTGAACGGCTAAAGTTGTTTCGTGAAAGCCACAAAGAATTAAGTCGAGCTTACCCGGGTAATCATTGATATCGCCCACGGCATAAATACCTTCGATACTAGTTTGGTATTTCTCAGTATCTACAGAAATCTTTTTTCCATTGAGTTTTAAATTCCAATTTTCTAAAGGACCTAGTTTCTTATTTAGTCCAAAGAGAAAGAGTATTTCATCGCAATCAAGACTCTCTATTTCTTTAGTTTCAAAATTTTTAATCGACACACCGCTGATTTGATCTGTGCCAAGCAGCTCTTCAATAACATAAGGTGTTTTAAGTTCTATATTTCCTGTTTCAACAAGTTCTCTCATTTGCGATTCTGTGTTCTGAGCTCCACGAAAAGCATCTCGTCTATGAACTAAAGTTATTGAATTCGCTAGATCTGATAATTCAACGGACCAATCTAGAGCACTGTCTCCGCCACCAAAAATAACAAGGTTTTTATTCTTATAGTAGTTTTTATCTTTTACAGAGTAAGCAACACCTTTGTTAATAAATCGGTCTGGATCAATAATATTTGGAGGTCTTCTTGGTTCAAAAGATCCGCCTCCTGCTGCAATAAAAACATTAGTAGCTATAAATTCATTTTGTTCAGAAGTGATTACCTTCCATTTTTGAATTTCTTCTTTTGAATCTATTTGATGTATTTCATCTACTCGGTTATTTAAATGGAGGTCATAATCAAAAGGTTTTATTTGTTCTAAAAGTGCTTCTATATGCTCTTCAGCAGTTTGAGAAGGAACACCTGGAATATCAAAAATAGGTTTATCGGGATATAGCTCTGCGCACTGTCCTCCAACCTTATCTAAATTATCAATTATTTGGCATTTTAGCCCCAGTAGTCCAGCTTCAAATACTGTAAAAAGTCCAACTGGTCCGGCACCTATAATTAAAATATCTGACTCTATTTTTTTACTCATACTACCTTACTTGCATACCTGGTTTAGCACCCGCATCCGGTGAAATAACAAAAATTCCAATGTCGTCATCTCCTGCAGCTAGAATCATACCTTCAGAGGTACCAAATCTCATTTCCCGTGGTTTCAGATTATTAACACACACTACTAATCTATCTTTTAAATCATCAGCTGAGTAAGCTTTTTTTATACCAGCAAATACTGTTTTTAAGCCAAGATCTCCTAAATCAAGTTCTAATTTAATTAATTTATCAGCTTCCTCTACCATTTGAGCATCTTTAACTCGTGCAACTCTTAAGTCAACTTTAGCAAAATCATTAATATTTATTTCTTCCATTAGACCTCCTTAGAGCGCAATATAATATTTTCTATTTGCTCTTTCTCAATTCTAATTAGAAGCGGTTTATATATGTCTATTTCGTGGCTAGTTAAAAGTTTATCCATCTCATTCCATGCAGGTTCATCAACCTTAAGAAAACTATAAATCCTTGAACATAGATCTGGTATAACAGGATTCAACATTATTGTTAACAATCTAAATAAATTTAAAGATGTAGTACATATTGATTGTACAAGTTCCTTATTTTTTTCTTCTTTAATAAGATTCCAAGGTTCCATTTTATCAATATACTGATTAGCCTTATCAGCTAAATCCATAATTTCCCTTATGGCTTTACTAAATTCTCTCTTTTCATAAGCTTCAGAGATGTCAGAACCGCGATCAATAAACTCTTTAATTAAAGATTCTTCGTGTAAAGTACCGGATAACTTATTGTTAAAATCTTTATTAATAAAATTTGCTGTTCGACTTCCAATATTAATAAACTTTCCTACTAAATCTGAATTTGTTCTCTGTTGGAAATCTTCAAGATTAAGATCAATATCATCTATGCCAGTACCTAATTTAGCAGCAAAATAAAATCTTAAATATTCAGGATCAAGAATTTCATGATAGGTCTTTGCTAAGATAAAGGTACCTCGAGATTTTGACATCTTTTCTCCATCTACAGTTAAAAAGCCATGAATAAAAACACCGTTTGGCTGTCTAAAATTTGATTTTAGAAGCATTGCAGGAAAGAAGAGGGTATGGAAATACATAATGTCTTTTCCGATAAAGTGATAGAGTTCAGCTGTTGAATCTGAATTCCAATAATAATTAAAATCTTCAGGCTTTTTTAATTTATCTAAATAATTTTTATGACTAGCTAAATAACCTATGGGAGCATCTAGCCATACATAAAAGAATTTATTTTCATATTCTGGAATCTCAAAACCAAAGTAGGGGGCATCTCTGCTGATATCCCAATCTTTAATTTCTGATTCCGTCCATTCTGAAAGTTTATTTATAGCCTGAGGAACAACCTGAGCAGATTTTAACCAGTTTTTTATCTCTTCTTTTAGAACTGACAATTTAAAAAATAGATGCGTGCTTTTTTTTAATTTGGGCGTTGTTTTGGTAATAACAGATAATGGGTCAATTAAGTCAACGGCTGAATAAGCAGAACCGCATACTTCACAATTATCTCCGTACTGATTCTCAGATTTACAACTAGGGCAAGTGCCTTTAACGTATCTATCAGAAAGAAAAAGACCTTTTTCAGTGTCATACAGCTGTTCTATCTCTTTCTCTTCGATTAGTCCCTCTTCTTTAAGACGCTTGAAAATAGTTTCTGAATAATATCTGTTTTCTTCACTATGGGTAGTGTGATAATTATTATGACTTATATTAAAAGCTTTAAAATCTTCCTCATGACTCACTCTGACCTGCTTAATTAGCTCCTCTGGAGATATACCTTCTTCTTCTGCTTTGAGCATTATTGACGTTCCGTGAGCATCTTCTCCACATATATATGTGCAATTATTATCTTGTAATCTTTGGAATCTAACCCAAATATCTGACTGTATGTGTTCTAATATGTGCCCTAAATGTAAGTGCCCATTAGCATAAGGGAGTGCATTTGTTACCAGAATATCTCTTTTAGAATTATTTTTAGACATGTTGCGAAGATACAAGCAATGCTTAGAATGTTATTAAATACTATTATAACTTACTGATTGTTAGCTAATGAGCAATAAAAGACCTAATAAAGAAACCACAGTTAGAATTCCTGAGACCTTAAGGAGAGTAAAAAACATAATCGGAGTATTCTCAGCTAAAGGAGGTGTTGGTAAATCTGAAATTTCTCTAAATTTAGCTCTGAGCCTAGCAAAAGAAGGTTACAAGGTAGGTCTTTTAGATGCTGATATTCATGGTCCAAGCCAACCAGTTTTATTTGAAGCTTCCAAGGAAATCATTGATGTAAAAGATAAGCTGTTACTTTCACCCCTGGAGAAAAGGGGAGTTAAATTTATATCTATGGGGCTGATAGCCAGAGACCAAAAACCAGTAATGTGGCGAGGTCCGATGGTTAGTGGAGCTGTAATGCAATTAATGGCTCAAACCGATTGGCAAGAATTAGACTATTTGATAATAGATACACCTCCAGGAACAGGTGATGCACAACTGACACTATTGCAAAGACTTCCTTTAAATGCGGCCATTATTGTTACTACTCCACAGGATGTTTCAATCTCTGATACCAAAAAAGGAATAGAAATGATAAAAAGATTGGAATTACCAATTTTAGGGTTAATAGAGAATATGAGCTTTTTTAAACCTGAAAAATCTAATAAAAAATATTATATCTTTGGTAAAGGAGGAGGAAAAAGTCTTTCGAAAGAATATGAAATGGAGCTCTTATCTGAAATACCTCTTCTAGAGAAAAAAGAATTTCTTATACTTTATGACTTAGAAACCTATAAAAAGGTCTTTGATTCTTTAGCTAAGAAAGTTGTTAAAAACATGGAAGCAATAAAGAAAACCGTAACTCAAGTAATTCCTCAAAAAAAAGGATGAATAAACTTCTTCTTTTATTAGTAGCACTTCTATTTAATCCTTTTCTTGTAGCAGAAAATGATCCTTTAGAAGAAATTAATAGGGTTACATTAAAGGTTAATAAAACACTTGATAATGCAGTGGCAACACCGGTTGCTAGGTTTTATCAAAAAATTACTCCAGATATAGTGGAGTTAGGGATCTATAACTCTATTTCCAATATAGATGATATTAGTGTTTCCTTGAATAATATTTTACAAGGAAAATTTAAAGATGGTTTTTCTGATATAGCCAGGTTTACTATAAATTCAACTCTTGGCCTGGCTGGCTTTATTGATGTAGCTACCAGAATGGGTTTTGATAAACACGACGAAGATTTTGGCCAAACTCTAGCCGTGTGGGGGGTACCTCATGGACCCTACATTATGTTACCTGTACTTGGTCCAAGTAGTTTACGTGATGCAGCTGCGATGATTCCCGACGCTTTCCTTAGTCCTTCAATATTGATTGAACATGAACCCACCGTCTATAGCCTCAAGTTCTTAGATTTAATAGATACAAGAGCCAGGTACCTAGGTTTAGAAAGTATAACGATTGGAGACGAATATCTATTTATAAAAGACGCTTATTATCAAAATAGAGAATACGAGAGTAGTGATGGAGAAGTTGAAGACGATTTCGATAACTTTGATGACTTCTAAAGAGTTTCTTTCACTAGTAATTTTTGTTGGATAAAGTCTTTATGGCTTACATGTAGCAAGTCGGATATTTTTCTTATTAAATGTTCTTCATATTTATCTAAATGCTGGTCAGCAAATGCGATAGACCAAAGATTACTTATTAATCTAATTTTATCTTCATAATTACACAAATCATTTATAAGTCTTGTGTACTCATATAGGGAAGTAGATTCTGAGACCTTTTTTTTAGATTCATTAATTAATTCCTCTATATCCTGTTCATCAACTTTATAAACTTTGTTTAATGTTTGTTTCATTGAAATCATTTCTTCTTCATTAAATACTTTATCTGCTAACGCAGTTTCAATTAAGAGGGCAGCACAGGCATTATTGATAATTTCGGTATCTTTTTGTTCTTGATCAGCCATTTTAATAGGTTCATTACTTAAATTAGAAATGTGTTCTTTTATTTTTTTTAACATTTTTAACCTAGTTGATTAGCAATTTGAGTGAGCTTTTTTTCTGGTTCTTTTAAGGCGTTTAAATTTGTAAGATTTGCTCTGATTTGTTTAGCAAACCTAGTACCCTTTGTAAGACCCATGAAATGACGAGAAATAAGATTAATTTTAATACCAGCCTTATGCTGTTGAATGATATATGGGATCATTCTTAAAAGGACTTCTTTTCTGGTCTTGGATAAAAAAGGCATTCCATAAAATAAATGGTCTACTTTTGTTAACTGAAAAGGGTTTTCATAAGCTTTCCTTCCCATCATTACACCATCTACTTTTGTTAAATGGTTTTTACTATCTTCAATATTTTCTAATCCCCCATTGATAATAATCTCAAGATGAGGAAATTCATCTTTAAGCTTATAGACTCTTTCATAGTTAAGAGGAGGGATATTTCTGTTTTCTCTAGGACTTAGACCTTTAAGCCAGGCTTTGCGTGCATGAACTATAAAAATTTTACAACCTGAATCACTTACCTTTTTAATGAAAGTATTTAAATCCTTTTCTTCATCCATATCGTCAACGCCTATTCGACATTTAACTGACACGGGTATATTTACTTTATTTTTTATTGCCTTTACACACTTTGCTACTAAATTTGGTTTATTCATTAATATTGCACCAAAGTTTCCGCTTTGAACTTTATTACTTGGGCACCCTATATTTAAGTTTATTTCGTCATAACCATAACTCTCTGAAATAGTGGCAGCTTCACTTAGTTTAATAGGGTCATTACCACCTAATTGAATTGCGAGAGGATGTTCACATTCATTGAACTTTAATAATTCATTTTGATCACCAAATAGCACAGCATTAGCATTAATCATTTCAGTGTATAAGTAAGCTTTCTTACTTAAGCTCCTTAAAAAGAATCTTTCATGACGATCAGTCCTATCCATCATAGGAGCAACACAAAATCTATGACTCATTGTGATGGATGAAGGGGCAATGCGTAATAATCAAAAAATAGATACATGATTATGGTACATATCACTAAAGTCAAAAGCATGACAGGTAATCCTTTCTGAGCCCACTTAAGAGGAGTAATTGCCAAATCAGGATTACCCGTTGTTTTAGCAAGTTTCTCTGAAACAGTAACTATATATACATTTGCTGTCGAACCTATATGGGTACCATTTCCACCCATGCCAACACCTAATGCAAGACACCAACATAATGCTGCAATATTTACGCCAGCAGTTTCTAATGAAGCAATGATTGGGATCATAGCCGCAGTAAATGGGATATTATCAATTGCTGCTGACATAATAGCTGCAACCCACATTAATATGATACAAGTCTTCATGAAGTTTTCCGGAATAATTTCGCCAGTTAGCGGGTCGATCAAAAATGGGATAATGAATTGTCCGAGGTATTCAAGAAATTTACTTCCTTCAACACCTCCGATAAGCATGAATAAAGCAACAAAAAACATTAAAAGTGGTATTTCATGAGTCATATTTTTCATTACATCATCAAATTCAATTTCCTTTGCAAGAATAGTTAAAAGAATTAAACCTGTGCCTGCAACCATCCATGGTTCCCAATGTATTGTGTTATGAATGATAAAAAGAATTACCATTAGCCCTAAAATTGAAACTGATTTATTCCATAGACTCTTATCTTTGTAAGGAATTGAGTCTTCAAATTTACCGTCAGGCACTATGGCCAGCTCTTCTTTAAATAAATATTTCATAAAGAAAAGTGTTGCTATCCAAGCTACAAATACAATTGGAAACATCTTGTATGCAAAAGGCATAAATGCAATATCAAAAGCGGATCCAATCATTAAATTTGGAGGATCACCTACTAATGTAGCTACACCTCCAGTGTCTGATAGTAATGCTGCAGCCATTAAATAAGGAATTGCAGTCACTCTCATTTTTTGACAGATCAATACAATTAAAGGTCCAAAAATTACTACAGTTGTGACATTATCTAATAATAATGATATTACGGTTACGGCTGTTCCAAGAAGGGCAAGAAGCATAAATTGTCTGCCTTTGGCTATCTTACCTATATTAGCTGCAAGTACTTCAAAACCACCTGTATTTATCATAATTGCAACAATAGCCATCATTGAACCAAGAAGGAATACCACATTCCAATCTACTGCTTCAAAGGCTGCTTCAGGCGAGTAGAAACCATATGATTGTCCAACTAAAAGCATTACAGCAGCGCCCAACATCGCAACTTTTACCCTGTGAAATCCATGAAGTGTTTCTGTAAAAATTAGAATAAAAGTTACTGCTAGAATAACTCCTGAGACTAACATTCCTTGGTCTAAAATGATCGTTTCCATACTTTATTTGAGTTAAAGAGAATTTTTTTTTCAGTGTTAAACTATATTTTATCTAAAAAGGTTAGCTAAGAGAAAGTAAATATGATTTCGCTCAATTCAAAAACTACATTCATTGTTGAAAATACAGACAACAAGAAACTAGACAAAATCTTTTTGGTTATTAAGGGTGAAGAATTACTTATAGATAACGTCAGTCAGAACTTGGCTTTAATAGATAACGAACAATATAAGTGGTCTGAAATGTCTGTAAAGACAGAACATTTTATTGGTTACTTAGACAGCAACTCTTTGTACGCACTTGAACTGGAAGATGAGTCTTCGCTTATGGCTGAAACTTCATTAAAACCCTTTCGAACACTTTTAGGAATAATACCTGATATCTATTTTGGAATTTGCTCCAGGAGTATTCAACTTGTTGAATGGAATAAAAAAAGTAAATATTGCGGTGTTTGTGGATCTGAAACTTCAATGCACTCAATTGAAAAGGCCATGTTCTGTAAAGAGTGTAATAATTTAATTTATCCACGAATTTCACCCTGCATTATTGTTTTGGTAACTGACAAAGAAAGATTATTACTTGCTCACAATAAAGGCTTCCCAGGAAAAATGTATAGCACTTTAGCTGGGTTTATTGAAGTAGGGGAGACTGTTGAAGAGACTATAAAAAGAGAGATATTTGAAGAAGTAAATATAAAAGTAAAGAATTGCCAATATTATGGAAGCCAATCTTGGCCTTTTCCCAGTCAATTAATGTTAGGTTTCCATGCAGAATATGATGGGGGCGAGTTAAAACCTGATGGTGATGAAATAGATATAGCTGATTGGTTTCATTATCAATCATTACCTGAAGTACCCCCTGGGAGTATTTCTATTTCAGGGAGACTTATTGAGAGTTATGTAAATAAACTAACTAAAAAAGATTTACCTGGATTTACTTAATTTTTGTTTCTTGGATCATTAGAAGCTCTTCCCCAATCTTTAGCTGCTTTTTGTGTCTCTTGTTTTTCTTTATCTAAAGAAGGACTTTGCGGTTTTATGGGCTCTTTTGAAGCAACATCTTTCTCTATAGCTACTTCTTTTTCTTTAGCCTTAGTAACAGTCTTATTTAGCTTTTCTTTTGCTACTTTATCTTTCTTTACGGAAGGCTCTGCTTTTTTCTGTGGTTTAGAATTTTTGATATCTTTTTTCTTATCATTATCCTTATTTGTAGCTGGTTTATTCTTATTTGTAGCTGGTTTTTTGTTCTGTTTCTCATCTTTATTAATAGGAGCTTTCTTTTGTGTTTTTCTTTTACCTTCTTGGCCTTTAAAATTTTTATTAGGCTTCCTTCCTTTATAAGATGTTCCTTTAGGTCTAGGTTTGGGTTTGGGTTTACTCTTTTGTTCAACCTTCTTTTCAGGTTGACCAGTTAAAGTATCAACTATCTTAGAGAAGAAACTTTGTCCTTTTCTTTTAGGTTTTCTTTTTGGACTTAAACTAACAGCAGCTTTTTCTAAACTTTTACTTTTAACAATAGAATCTGATTTGCTTGAACTTTCAACTTCATCTTGAATTTCATAACTGGGTTCTTCCTTAGTCTTTTTGTTATCAGATCTTAATCGGGTTACTTCAAACAAGTTGTCTGATCTTCCTGGATCAGAAACCACAACCACCCGCACATTTGTTCTTTCCTCAATCTCATTAATTCTGGATCTACGTTCATTTAAAAGAAATACTGACATATCAGAAGAGACCACAGCCCTAACTTCTCCACTTTTCTTTTTACCAGCTTCTTCTTCGATAAGTCTTAATACGGCTGTTGAAAGACTCCCTATGTCCTGTGTCCATCTTTCTTGAAGGGAAGGCCTTAATCTTTGTCTAGACATTTCTAAGAGACCAAATCGTGAAATTCTTCCTATTTGTATTTTTGCTCTATCAATTGAAATAGAGTTCAACATTAGATCTTCAACAGCTCTTTTATTTTTTAAAGTTGTCATGTCAATAAAATCTATGACAATTAGTCCGCCTATATCTCTTAATCTTAGTTGTTTTGCTATTTCCTTAGCCGCCTCTAAATTGGTTTTTAAAGCAGTCTCCTCTATGTCTGATCCACCTGTAGCTTTTGCGGAGTTTATATCTATGGCAACTAAGGCTTCAGTTTGATCAATGGTGATGGAACCTCCATTGCTTAATTTAACTTCTCTTTGGTAAGCGGTTTCAATTTGGCTTTCTACTTGATAACGAGTAAACAGGGGAATGGCTTCAGAATATCTCTTAACTCTATCTTGTAGTTCAGGAGCTAACCTTCCTGCAAATTCCGACGCCTTCTCATATGCCTCATCCGAATCAACTAAGACTTCAGTAATATCCTCTCTGAGGAAATCTCTTAAAGTCCTAGAGATTAGATCATCATCTCTATAAATAAGGAAAGGAGCTTTTCTTAATTGATTTGCTTCTTGAATAGCGTCCCACACACTCAGAAGGTATTCTAAATCCCATTGTAATTCATTAACAGAAGCACCTTCTGCAGCAGTACGAGCTATTAATCCCATGTTTTCCGGGGCATCTAGACTTCTATAATTTTCTTTTACTTCTTCTCTTGCTTTACCTTCTAGAGATCTTGATATACCGCCTGCTTCAGGGTTATTGGGCATCAATACCAGATAATGTCCTGGTAAAGATATAAAAGTAGTTAAAGCGGCTCCTTTGGTGCCCCTTTCTTCCTTATCAACTTGAACAATTATTTCCTGTCCTTGAGTTAGGCAGTCATTAATAGAGTTTTTTCCTTGTTTATTTTTTAAATATTGAGGGGCTAATTCCTTAACCGGTAAAAATCCATGCTTTTCAGCTCCAAAATCTACAAAAGCTGCCCCAAGGCTCTGTTCTACACGAGATACTCTTGCTTTATAAATATTGGACCTTTTCCTTTCTTGGCCACTTTGCTCTATATCAAAATCATATATGCTCTGACCATCAATCAATGCAACTCTCAACTCTTCTGGCTGAGTAGCGTTAATTAACATCCTTTTCATGTTATTTCCTGTGTTGAAAGGAAGCTAGATATAGCTATATGAGAGGCAATTATGTATTGGGCGAATTAATTCTTAACTTGTGTCACACCCACGCGACTAAAAATTTTTCTTCTCTCAGAAAACTTAATATAAATTATTAGCTTTCCTTTCTATTTAATAAATCCTATAAAATGTTGTCTTTTTTATTGTAATACGTCTTTTTTAACAATAATTTACAACTTCTTATTTTAAAATAGCACATAGCAGAGACTTTATAAAGTATGAACAAGACATTAACCGATCAATATATCCCTGTAAGTAGCTATATTGTTGAAGAAGAGTATCAAAACACAAGACTAGATAATTGTCTTATATCTAAATTAAAAGGCCTACCTAGATCTAAAATATATTCCATCATAAGGAAAGGTGAAGTTAGGGTTAATGGCTCAAGAAGTAAACCAGATAGAAGATTAAAAATTAGTGATGTCATAAGGATTCCTCCTTACAGAATAGAAGAAAAAACTCTTAACAGCCCCAGTAAATCTTTAATAAGCTTATTACAAGAAAGTATTATTTATAACGAGGATTCAGTCTTGATATTAGATAAACCAGCAGGCATAGCCAGTCATGGTGGAAGTGGCTTGAAATTGGGACTAATAGAAGCAGTTAGGCAAATTGATTCTAAGTTTAAAAATGCGCAATTAGTTCATAGGTTAGACAGAGGTACTTCTGGCTGTATTGTTTTGTCTTTAAAAAGATCTGTATTAAGGAGATTAAATACAGAAATGAGAGAAGGCAGAGTAGAAAAAAAATATTTAGCAGTAGTAGAGGGCAAGTGGCCCCATAAAGAAGTTTGTATATCTTCTAATCTAAAAAAGAACCATTTAAGGTCTGGTGAAAGAGAGGTTGTTGAAACTCCTGAGGGAAAGCCGTCAACCACAGAATTTACTCTACTTGAGTCTAATAAAAAGTTAAGCCTGCTGGAATGTAGTCTTTTAACGGGTAGAACACATCAAATAAGGGTTCAGGCCAGTAATGAAGGCTTTCCTGTTATTGGTGATAATAAGTATGGTAATGATGAAGTGAATACGTTTTATCGTAAAAGAGGAATTAACAGAATGCTACTTCATGCAAAAGAAATAAATTTTCCTGACTTAGCCATCTTTTGCGTTGCTAAAGAACCTGATCAATTTAAAGAAATATTTAATTAAAAATGAAACATACTCTTTTAAACCTAAATGAAGGCAGTTTTCCTATAAAACTAGATAAGAAATTTAAAGACTTACATGGTTTAGAAGATCTTGGTCAAGTTAAGGATCACATTATTGTTAAATTAATTATAGAAAAATTTTCTAGAGTTCTTTTTCTTGCTAAAGGCAATATATCAGTTGCCATTGAAGCTGATTGTCAAACATGTTTTAAGAAGACATTGATTAAGTTGAGCTTAGAAACTGATGTAGGAATAAAAGATATAAAGTATGAAAATGTAGATAAAAAAGAACCGTTAGAAATCCATTATCAGGACTTAGAGAACTTTAATATTAATGATCTCGTTTCTGAAGAAATATACCTTAATTTTCCTTCTATTGTGACTTGTTGCACTATAGAAAGTAATGAGAAATTAGAGGAAAAAAGCTTTAATAAAATTAGACCTTTTCAAAAAATTAGAGACTTAATTAAATAATTTACTTAGAATTCGCGTCCGAGGCACTATATGGCTGTACAAAAAAGCAAAGTTTCTAGATCTAAGAGAGGTATGCGCAGATCTCATGGCGCTTTAAAAAAAGCTTCTCTTTCTACTGATGTTGTAACAGGAGAAAAACATCGTAGACATCACATGACTTCTGATGGTTTTTATAAAGGAAAAAAGATAATAGAAATTCATAAGGATGAAGAACCTTTAGAAGAGTAAATTAACTCTGATGTCTTCAAATAAAATCTCAGTCGTTTTTCCAGGACAGGGTTCTCAATACCCACAGATGTTAACTAAGTATATTGATAACCTTTCCTTGGTTAAGAATACTTTTGATGAGTCATCTGATCTATTAGGAATAGATCTAATCAAACTCATAAGAGAAGGAAGCAAAGAAGATCTATCTAAAACAGAAGTTACACAACCTTTAATGTTGACCGCAGATGTAGCCCTCTGGAATCTAATTTCTCAATTTATAAGTGCACCTTCTTGTCTTGCTGGACACTCTTTGGGTGAGTATGCAGCATTGGTTGCTTCAGAGACTATCTCTTTTAAGGATGCTTTAGCTTTAGTTATCGAAAGATCTAAATTAATGCAATCTGCTGTACCTCAGGGGGAAGGAGGGATAGCAGCAATAATTGGATTAGAGGAAAATGAAATAAATAAAGTATGTTTAGAAGTAAACCAAGATAAAGAGTGTTTAGTTAATATAGCTAATCTCAATTCTCCAAATCAAATTGTGTTATCAGGAAATAGGCAAGGTATTGAAAAAGCCATGCATGAATGCACGTTATTGGGAGCTAAAAGAGCTATACCCCTTCCTATGAGTGTACCTGCCCACTCGTTGTTAATGAAAGAGGCAGCTGATAAGTTTGTGAGTTCTATAGAAGGTGTTGAATTTACTATGCCCAAAATACCTATCATTCATAATGTTGATTCAGGTTTTGAAAATGATATTGGTAAAATAAAAGCTAAATTAGTAAAACAAATTTATAGCTCTGTAAGATGGGTAGATACCATAAAAACCATTACTAATCTGAAAGTAACTACAATTATTGAATGTGGTCCCAGTAAAGTTTTATGTGGTTTAATTAAAAGAATTTCACCAAATATAGCCACTATTGATTTAGATACTTATGATAATTACCTAGAGTTGTCTAATGAGTAAAGAAAAAAAGAAAATACTTATAACAGGTGCTTCGAGAGGTATAGGAAAAGATATAGCACTTAAATCTAAAGAGAATGGTTATATTGTTCTAGGCACTTCAACCTCTGAAGAAGGAGCTCAGGGGTTAGAAAAAAAAGGTATTCATGGTTTAGTGCTGAATTTAAATGATAGTAAATCAATTGAAGGATTTAATGATGCATTAATTAAGGATCATTCTGATATAGAAATACTTATAAATAATGCAGGAATAACTCGAGATAATATAGTTTTAAGAATGTCTGATGAAGAATGGATGGATGTTCTAAATGTTCTTCTCAATGGCACTTTTAAGATCAGTAAGACGGTCCTTAAATTTATGTTAAAAAAACGCTGGGGTAGGATCATTAACATAACAAGCACTTCAGCTACAACAGGCAATAGAGGTCAAGCAAATTATGCTGCTGCAAAATCAGGTGTTGAGGCATTTTCTAGGTCTCTAGCTAAAGAAGTTGGAAGTAGAGGGATAACAGTCAACTCTGTAGCACCTGGTTATATTGAGACTGATATGACTGAGCAAATTAATAATAAAATGAAAGAAGAGATACTTAAACAAATTCCTTTATCACGTTTTGGTAGAGCAGAAGAAGTTTCTCAATTAATAGAATTTCTTATTACAGATGAAGCCTCTTACATTACAGGTCAAACTATACATATTAATGGAGGCCTTTATATGTAGCTTTTCTAGACAAGGTTAAAAGTTACGCACGATAAATAATGCAAAATAAATCAAACTTGGGTAACATGCCCGTCGAAATTAACGGCAAAGCTTTCTAGAAAGGAGGGTTTCATGAGTGTAGAAGAAAGAGTACAAAAAATAGTTTGTGAACAATTAGGTGTATCTCAAGAAGAAGTAAAATTAGAAGCTTCTTTCATAGATGATCTAGGAGCCGATTCTCTAGATACAGTTGAGCTTGTTATGGCTTTTGAAGAAGAGTTTGAGATTGAAATTCCTGATGAAGAAGCTGAAGGAATAGCAACTGTAAAAAACGCTGTAGATTATATTTCTAATAATTCTTAATAGCCTAGGTTCACTAGGTAACCATAAAAATGTCCACTAGAAGGGTAGTCATTACTGGACTAGGTCTACTGTCCCCTATGGGTAATGAAGTAGAAAGTTCCTGGAACAATCTGCTTTCAGGTGTGAATCCCGTTAAGCCAATACAATATTTTGACACAACTGATTACGATACAAAATTTGCTGCCAGTCTACCTTCCTTCGAACCTGAGAAGTATCTAGAAAAGAAAGAAATACGCAGACTAGATAGATTTATTCAATATGGTGTGGCTGCTTCGAAAGAATGCATCATAGATTCTGGTATAGATGAAAGTAATGCTAATTTTGAAAGAATAGGTGTTTCAATTGGTTCAGGCATTGGAGGTTTAGGGACAATAGAAAACTACGCTAATGTCTTACATCAATCAGGAACAAAAAAGATATCTCCATTCTTTGTACCCGGTTCAATTATTAATATGGTATCTGGTTACGTCTCAATCAAATTTGGTTTTAAAGGACCTAATATCTCGATAGCTAGCGCCTGTTCAAGCGCAAGTCACTCAATTGGATACTCCTTTAGAAATATTGCTCATGGTGACGCTGAACTAATGATTACTGGTGGTGCTGAGATGGGAATAACACCTCTTTCAGTTTCAGGTTTTAATGCTTCTAAAGCATTATCAACAAGAAATGATGAACCGGAGAAAGCAAGCAGGCCTTGGGATAAAGACAGAGATGGGTTTGTGGTAGGTGAGGGGGCAGGCTGTTTAATGTTAGAAGAACTAGAGCATGCTAAATTAAGAGGGGCAAAAATCTATGGTGAAATAATTGGATTTGGGATGAGCGCAGATGCCTTTCATATGACTGCTCCTCCCGAAACAGGAGAGGGAGCAACCTTAGCAATGAGAAATGCTCTCAGTGATGCAAAGATTAATTCCAGTGATATCCAGTACATTAATGCTCACGGAACCTCAACTCCCGTTGGTGATTTAGCTGAATCTTTAGCCATTAAGAAAGTTTTTGGCGAAGACTCTTCTAAATTTATTGTTAGTTCTACTAAATCTATGACTGGACATCTATTGGGAGCTGCGGGTGCAGTTGAAGCTATTTATAGTCTTCTCTCAATTAGGGATAATATAGTTCCACCAACAATTAACTTAGACAATCCCAGTGAGGGGTGTGATTTAAATTACTCTGCACACAATGCTACAGAAATACCAGTAAAGAAAAGTATTTCTAATTCTTTTGGATTCGGAGGAACCAACGCCACTCTCGTCTTCTCTGAGTTAAAATAACTTTGTGTCATTTCCTTTTTCGTCAATAAGTAAGTTATTTATAGTTGTCATAGTATTTCTAACAGGAATGCTAGTTTTTAACCTCTACAGATCTATCCCAATAACAGAGACAATAGTTCTTGATGTGGATAAAGGTTATGGACTTAATCAAGTAATAGACACATTAAATAAAAAAGAATTAATAACCAGACCACTGATTTTAAAAGCTTACGTAAGAATCTTTAAATCTAGAACTAATATTAAAGCTGGAGAATATTTAGTATCCAAAAATGAAAATATTTTTCAACTTATAAGAAAAATTAGTGAGGGATCTGTTTACTACAGACAAATTAGATTAAAAGAAGGCTCAACATTTAATGAGATTGTTACTTTATTCACTAATAACCAATTCATTGGGAAAGATAAAAATACTGACAATTTAGAAAATATTAAATCTATCTTAGATTTAGATGTTCCTTCTCTAGAAGGACAATTTCATCCTGATACATATAACTACACAAAGGGGGACTCTTACATTGATATTTTGAATAGGTCTAATTTAAAGCATCAAAAAATCTTAGAAGAACTTTGGAATTTAAAAAGTCTAGATTTGCCTTACAAGAATTCCTACGAGGCATTAATTCTAGCCTCTATAATTGAGAAAGAAGGAATTGAAAAGAGACAGATAGCAGGTGTCTTCGTGAGAAGGTTAGAACTTGGAATGAAACTTCAATCTGATCCCACCATCATTTATGCTTTGGGAAAAGATTTTGATGGAGACATTAAAAGATCAGATATAACAATGAAGCATCCCTACAATACTTACCACATTAAAGGACTGCCACCAGGGCCTATAGGGCTTGTAAGTAAGAGTTCAATAGAAGCAGCTATTAACCCTGCAGAAGGAACTTCTTTATATTTTGTTGCCAAAGGTGACGGAACCCATCATTTTTCTGATACTCTTAAAGAACATAATCAGGCAGTTAGAAAATATCAATTAAATAAATAATGGAAGCAAAGTTTATTACTCTAGAAGGAATAGAAGGATCAGGAAAAACTTCCTCAATAAAAAGTATAACTGATCTTTTAGATAGCAAAAGAATCACCTATGTAGTTACGAGAGAGCCAGGAGGGAGCTCAATTGGTAGAGAACTTAGATCAATTCTTTTAGACCCCAAAACTGAAATTTCTTCTGAAGTTGAATTATTGTTGATGTTAGCTGATAGAAAAGACCATGTAGAAAAAGTGATCCTACCTAATTTAGAAACCGGTAATTGGGTTATTTCAGATAGGTTTATGGATTCCAGTATTGCTTATCAAGGTGGAGGTAGAGAGCTAGATAAGAAAATGATTGATTCTTTTTCTAAAAATCTGAATCTTCCAAATCCTGATTTAACTTTATTATTTGATGTTCCAGTAGAAATCTCTCTTTCAAGAGTTAAAGCAAGAGGTGAACTGGATAGGTTTGAGCAAGAAAAATTAGATTTTCACAATAGAATTCGTGAAGCCTATCTAGGGCTTGCTGAACAGAATGTTAACAGAATACAAATTATAGATAGCTCACAACAAATTGAGCTTATGCTTAAAAGTGTAGAACAAATTATTGAAACCTTAATTAATGGATTATAAAAATAAAATACCTTGGTTTGAGAGAGACAAAGATATTTTTAAAAAAACGTCTAACCATCATGCATATATTTTTGAAGGCCCTAAAGGAATAGGAAAAAATCTATTTACTTTAGAAGTAGCTAAAGGTTTTCTTTGCACCGCTAAACCAAATATTGAAATATGTAATGAATGTAAGTCTTGTCATTTATTTGATGAATCAAATCATCCAGATTTCTATCCAATAAAAACAATAGAAGATAAAAAGCAAATTTCAATTAATCAAATAAGAGAAATACAGGAACCATTATATGAATCATCTTTTATGGGTTCTAAGAAGGTATTTCTAATTAATCCTCTTGAAAAGTTAACTAGAGAGGCATTTGATTCTTTCTTAAAAAATCTTGAAGAACCGCCAAGTAACTCAGTCTTTTTATTAGTAAGTCATAGATATCAAACTCTTCCATTAACAATTAAAAGTAGATGCATTCAGATCAGCATGCTGATACCAGAAAAAAAGCAGATAGAAATTTGGTTAGAAAATCAGACCAAGCATAAAGAAAAAATAGAAAGTGCAATATTATTCTCTAAGGGGAAACCATTAGTTGCTGCTGAAATGATTAATTTAGAAGTGAACGTTACAAGGAAGGATTTCATTAAGGATATTTCAGAACTTATAAAAACAGGAAATAACTTATTACAAATATCTGAAAAGTGGCCTAAAGATAATGACAGTATGTTATTAAAATTAGAATGGATGTCAGATTTATTAATGGACTGTATAAGACATAAATTCCTAACTGAAGGCCAAGAAACTTTCCAGGATACCGACAATATTTCATCTTATCTATCTGAAAAGGTAGAGACTGATACATTTTTTTCTCTTCTAGAAAAGACCAATTCTTTTTGGTCTCTATTTAATTCTGAAACTAATTTACGAGTGGACTATCAACTCCAGGCACTTTTAGTTGAATGGACTGAATCTGTTGGCCTAACTAGATAAGAAATCTAAAATAATCTTATTAACTTGTTCTGGCTTCTCTAAATGAAGAAAATGGCCACAGTCTGGAAGTATTTTAATTTCTAAGTCTTCAAAAAAGCTTTCCATACCTTCTGATAGATTTGCACCTATACATCCATCATTTTCACCATGTAAATAAAGTGAAGGCATTTGAATCTTTTGAGACATTAGTTGCTCAGCCAATTTGTTTATTCTTTCTGTTTGTAGAGATTCCTGGAAAGTACATCGATAATAGGCTAACGCATTAGAAAGCACATTTTCTTCAGCAAGAACTTTAATTGTTTTTTTAGCATAAGGCTCATATTCTGGCCAATTAGGCGACCAATCCATCCATAAACGCTCAATAAAATTAAAATCATTATTAGCTACGGCAAGATCTGCTATAGGAAGTTGAAAGAAAAACATATACCAAGATTTTCTTTGTTGATCCCCATCAGAGAGAAAAGAAGCCCCTACGCTTATCCCGTGAGGAACAGAGACAGTTATCATCTTATTAACTAAATCTGGTTCTAAACCAGCTATTCCATAAGCAATACTTGCCCCCCAATCATGACCAAATAAACTAACTTCTTGATCTGTAATGGACTTGATAAATTCAATTATCTCTTCGGCTATCCGCAAAGATTGATAAGTATCGAGTTCTTTATCTTCAGGATGATAACCTGGTAGATAGGGTGCTATTACTTCATATCCTTGGTTGGAAAAAAACTCTAACTGAGGTTTAAAATTCTCAGCACAATCGGGAAAACCATGCAGAAAAAATAATGGTTTTCCTTCTCCCATTGAATAGTAATAGTGCCCGTTACTTGATTTAGATAGATTCATCTGAAGATTTCATCAAATTAATTAACAAACGATAACCATAGATAGTAATGTAGACCATGAAAAAGAAGGTTATACAATAAGTGATTGCCATATAAGCACTCATATTTTCTTCTGCTAGTACAATAGCTGGACCAACAAGAAGAAGTATCATAATAAATAATAAAGGAAAAGTTGCAGCTAACAGATAACCAAGTACTGCCCATCCTTTATCTTGAGTTAGTTCAAAAGATTTGCTTAAAGAATCAATTATTCCTTCATTAAAAATAATAGCTAAATAAGAGGCAAAAAATAATCTTGCTGAAACATACAGACCAGGAAGAATCAAAGCTAAAAGGCCTAAAATAACTGCAAAACTTGTAATTAAGTAAATTACTACAATTTTAATAAACAAGTACGCACTAAGATAAAAATAATTCGTGATTGATCTCTTTCTTTCTTTGTAAATATCATCAATTAATAAAATGCTTAATATTAAGGAATATACAGTGAGTAGTTGAATGATTAATTCTTGATAAATAAAGCCGGTAGTGATCCCAAACCCATAACCAGGAACAGAAGACATTTGAAAATACACAAGAAAAATAATTACATATACTGGGAAAACAAGAGTTAGAAATTTAGAAAAATTCTTTAAAAATAAATCATTAGTAAATTTAAATGCATCAAGTATCATAAGAAATTCCTTTTACAAAGATTGTAACAAAAAATAGAAGTTAAACATGATAGAAATCTGGTCAAAATATAACTGTATTTTCTGTGATAAAGCGGAGAAGCTATGCCAAATTAAGGGCCTTGAATATAAGAAATACATGTTAGATGTAGACTTTTCAAGAGAAGAATTAATCACAAAGTTTCCAGAAGCGAGAACTTTTCCTCAAATAACTAAAGATGATCAATACATAGGTGGATACACTGAACTAGAGCAATATCTTAGTTAACAAATGAATACATTTACTCAAGTTCTTGAATTTCTTACCTATTACTTAGTAGATCATTACTGGTTTCCTGCCTTTTTAATAGGATCAGGTATTTTCTTTACTATCTACCTAGGATTCCCGCAAATTAAGTATTTTACTCATGGTTGGAGAATTCTATCTGGTAAATATGTGAAGCCTGGCACAGAAGGTGAAACAACACCTTTTCAGGCCCTAACAACAGCTCTTTCAGGAACCATCGGAACAGGCAATATTGGCGGAGTAGCCTTGGCTATTTTTCTAGGGGGCCCAGCTGCAATTTTTTGGATGTGGGTAGTAGCTTTTCTTGGTATGACCACTAAGTTTGTAGAAGTTACTTTGGCACATAAATATAGAGAAAAACTAGCTGATGGATCAATAGCTGGTGGACCGATGTTTTATATTGAAAATGGCTTAAATATGAAGTGGCTAGCAGTAGTTTTTTCAGTATGTCTTTTAATGATGTGTATCGGCACAGGAAATATGCCTCAAATTAATAATATTGCCCTAGTTATGAATGATACTTTTAATATACCTAAGTGGTTAACAGGCTTAGTTTTGGCTATTTTGCTATGGATGGTAATAATAGGTGGTATAAAGAGGATTGCTCAGATTGCTTCTAAATTAGTCCCTTTTATGGCCTTTTGGTACATCCTAGGGGCACTGGCAGTAATAATAGGTAATTATGAAAATATTATTCCTTCATTAAAATTAATTTTTGTTCATGTATTTTCACCTGCAGCAGCTGTAGGGGGTTTTCTTGGTGCTAGTGTTGCTGCAGCTCTAACAAGAGGAGTAAATAGAGGTTTGTATTCCAATGAAGCAGGACAAGGCTCTGCTCCAATCGCTCATGCCACTTCAAAAACAGAAAATCCAATAGAGGAGGGCATGGTTTCAATTCTTGAACCTTTCATTGACACTATTGTTGTATGTACCTTGACCGGATTAGTTATATTGGCTTCAGGGGTTTGGAATCAAAAATTTGAAAATGAATTCGAAGCAAGTGCAATGGATTATTTAAAAGGGAGCTATTCAGAAATAAGTTCTGAAGAAGATTTAATTACTCTACGAAATTATTATTATGAAAGAAATGAAAATATTGAATTCACAGGGGAATTGAATGTTTCAGAAGGAGTGCTAACTTCTAAAGATGTAACTTTAATGCACAATCGTTCCTTTGCAGAAGAAACAACTTATAAAGATAGAGAAACTAATCAAGATTTCTCGGGTGTTATATCAGTAGAAGAAGGAAAAATTATCAATCCAGGTGATTTTATTATAGAAGGGAAGTCTCTTTTAAGATCTGCTGACTTAACAGGTAAGGCCTTTACTAAAAGTGTTTTTGGTGACTATGGTCAATATATTGTTGCTTTCGGCCTTTTATTATTTGCCTTTTCAACTGTCATCGCTTGGTCTTATTATGGAGATCGTGCTACAGCACATCTATTTGGAGAAGGTTGGATACTTTATTATAGGATTGTGTATGTTGGAGCCTTCTTTATAGCGGCAGTAGTTGATACAAAAATAATTTGGGATATAGCTACAGTAATAGGTCCTATAGCAACAATACCTAATTTAATTGCTCTTATTTTACTTAGAAAAGAGATCAAACAGATTGATAAAGAATACACAGTAGTTAAATAAATTACTCTCAAAAATATATATTCGATTGGTAGGCTCTTAAAGATCCAAAAAATTCTAAAAATAAGCTTGGAAAAGCTAGTTGTTTTGTGGCATATTTGATAGTTCGCGTTTAAAGAAATCGAGATGTACATGGAGTAAAAAAATGGGTGAAATACAAAATGAAAATCAAGATCTTATTCTAGATCTAAATATCGAACAAAAACTGAACAATCAACTTAAGAAATTACTGAGAGAACAACCTCGAGGTTCAAATAAAACTTTTGAACTTAAAGGACATTCTTCTATTTTATTTGCCAATTTAGCGGCTATAACATTAGCTTCTTGTGGAACGAGTAGTGGGCCTACAGACTACTCAGCTGGAGCCCCAACTCCAACAGCAAACGCAGCTCCTAACGCTGGTGCAGATTTCACGTTTGACTTTACAGAAGACATTCCAGCTTCTTTTGGTATCGGCGCACCCACCGATGCTGATGGCGATGTTCTTACCATCACAGTGGACTCTATTCCTACCACCGGTGTTTTAACTACTTTTGATGGAGTTACTATTACCCAGGGCATGACTTTAGTAGCCGGCCAACTTGAAGGACTTACTTTTACTCCTAATGCTGATTTAAATGATGATAATACAACTCCAGGAACACTTGTACTTACTGCATCAGATGGAAGGCTATCTGACTCAGCTACTTTCACTTTCATCATTTATGCTGTTAACGATATACCTACTGAAATAGACTTATCTTCTACTTCCATGGCAGAGAATGTTGCTGGTATTGCAGTAGGAACAATTTCATCTGACGACCCAGATTTAGATAATACTTTTACTCTTTCAGGTACAGATGCAGAAAAATTTGAATTATCAGGAACAACTTTAAAACTTAAGGACTCTGTAACTGCAGATTATGAAAGTAAGGATTCTTATTCAATTATCGTAACAGCAACTGATAGTGAATCTACAACTAGCACCAGTAAATCTTTTACTATTACAGTAGATGATGCTATTGAACCTGAAACTATTACGGGAACAGTAGTTGATGGGTATGTTACTGGATCAACTGTTAAACTACTTGATGCTAACGGGACTATTGTAGCAACTGCCATCACCAATGCTAATGGTGAATACACTTTAAATGCAGCTGATAACAAAGGGGTGAGGGTTGTTGCCGATGGAGGAACAGATTCTTACACGGGCGAAACAGTTACTATCTCTCTCTCTGCATCAAAAACCTCAAAATTTGTTTCGGCAATAACCACTTTACTTGATGCAGCAGGCGATGATGCTTCCGTTGTTCAAACTAATCTAGGACTTCCTTCTGGTTTTGATCCCTCTACAGATAACCCACTTGAAACTTTAGGAGCACAAAAAATCAATGCAAAATTGATTAATATTATTGCGGTAGGAGAAGGTCTATTAGAAGGAGCCGGACTGGCTGACGGAACTGGAGATGAACTTCTCGTTGTTCAATTAGTAGCTTCATTGAAAGACGGTAAAGATCTATCAGATACGGCAGTAATAACTGAAATCTTTACTAATAGCGCAGCGGGAACAACAGCAACCACAAGGGTAAGTGAATTAGCAAGTGATATATCTACTTCTATAGTGAATGCAAATTCATTGGTAGATACCGCTAGTGATGTTACAGCAATTGCTAAAGTACAAGAGGTCGTTCTAAATAATGACACAGGTATTGTTAACACGGTACAAACAACAGCCGCAACAACGACCGTTTATACCCCTTTAACCACTGATGACCTTAATACTTCAATAGAAACAGCAGACATTGCTGGAAACCAAGCTCCTATAGATATCAAACTATCGGCCGCTTCAGTAGCGGAAAATTCTGTTGGCGCAACAATTGGAACCCTAAGTGTGACTGACCCTGATGCAGGAGATACTGCTACTTACTCTATTACTGGCACAGACGCTGATTCCTTTGAATTGGTAGGAAGTACTCTTAAGTTAAAGGATTCAGTATCAGGAGACTTTGAAGCAAAAAGTTCATACTCAATTTCTCTAACCGCAACCGATACCGGTGATAATACTAGAACCGAAGCTTTTACCATTTCGGTTACAAATGTTAATGAAGCGCCTACTGCAGTAGCTTTAAGTGCGACCAGTTTCACGGAAAATACCTCTGGACCAACTATAGGAACGTTAAGTAGTACGGATCCAGATTCTGGTGAAAGTTTTAGTTACGCTATTACTGGAACTGATGCTAGTTCCTTTGAAATTGTAGGAAGCAGTTTAAAATTGAAAAGCACTGTTTCTTCAGATTTTGAAACAAAATCTTCGTATGCAATAACCATAACCTCTACTGATAGTGGCGGTAACTCAGCTTCTTTTGAAATTTCAGGTACTACTTTAAAACTTAAAGACAGTGTCTCTGGCGATTACGAAACCAAAACTTCTTACTCAATAACTATAACCGCTACTGACAGTGGAGGCTTAACTAAGTCTCAAGCTTTTAGTATAGCCGTACTTGATGTGGAAGACGGTCCCACGCTCCCTAAAGGGCAAGCAATAGATGGTTATTTAGTTGGTGCCACAATCTGGCACGATGCTAATAATAATGGTGTTCAGGATACTGGTGAACCCTTTACTACAACAGATAAGACTGGTGCATTTGAATTAGATGCAACTTTATCTGAAGGAGATGTCCTTCTAGTAAGCGGCGGATATGATTTAGGTACAGGTAAACCTAACGACCATACCTTCAAATTAATTGTCTCTTCTTCGGGTGCAACAGGATCAGACTCCTTGGTAATAAGCCCTGTAAGTACGCAAGTATCGAGAGCTTACGCAAAGAGTGGTGTTACTTTAGAGCAGGCACTCAACAAAGTTGCGGAAGCTTATGGTCTAGATGAAGCTTTTGATAACATCACCAATTTTGACCCGATAGCTTTAGCTTATGGTGCAACCACCGACGCACAGGCTAAAGCTGCTCTTACAGCACAAGCCAGAAATATCATGGTTTCTACTTTAGGGGAAGTTTCTAAGAAAGTCTCTGAATATTTCACTACAGAAATAGCACCTACAGTAAGAAAACAAATAAGTGATATATTTAGCTTTGGTACTCAAACACTCAGATATTCAAGTTGGGATAGCAACGTGGATTTGAAGTCACAACCCAGAGTTACCATTGAACTGGAAGGATTTGAAGCCTTATTAGCTCAAGCTAGCGAAACATTTAACGATAAAATTATTGAAGCTATTCTTGCTTCTGATGATCTGGATAACCTTTTTGAAATGAAAAAAGATGGTACAGGTCAATTTGATGCAGTAATCGATGGGGCAGTAACCGCTATAGTTTTAGAGATAAAAAATACCATTCTTGCTGAAATGGGATTTGACCCTGCAACCAACTATACAAGTTTTAAAAGCCTCGATGGTTATACCGGTGAAACTGTTACATTCTTAGGTGCTACTAAAACTATGGGAGAGTGGGCTGTTCTTATGACAGATGTGTTGGACTCCCAGGAACCACACCATTCAGCAGATGGCAAAGTCCATTTTGGACCAGACGGTGGCGTGACAGATATGGTCGGCAAGTATTTTGCTGAACAGATGGTCAAGATGGCTAGGCTCATTGAAGGAATTTTCGGAAAATCTCTAAGCGAAATGACTGATGATCAACTTGATCAAATTGTTGATATGGGAATGAGCTATAGCCGTGCATCTACTTTTGATGAATCTTACACTCGTTGGGTTCCTTTTGATGAATATGGGCAAGAACTGTGGGAACAAGAAATACGATTTACGTATAACCAAGAAAGATTTAGATTCGATTCTGATGGTAATTGGTTGCAAGGTAACTCGGGCCAATGGCAATTAACCGCTGACCAAATTAAAGCTTATTTAAAAGACCCAAACCTTCAACTAACAGATGGAAATTGGGGTAATGAGTTCACGACTTATAACTGGCAATATACGCAAGGAGACTTAGGTCTCTATATGGCTTTGGCTGAGGCCAGAAATGAAACAGAAGTAGCTACTTTGATGGATGCTTTAACTGCTACAGAGGATAGTATCACACTGTTTAAGGGTCTGATTGATAGATTCTTTGATCAAGGTTCTGAATTATTCAAAAACCTAGCAACAGCAGCACTTGATTTTACTTTAGACAAATTTACTAAATTCGTTGATCAGAGTATTCAGTATGAAAACGATGAAATTTGGTTACCAAGTAGCGCTGCCGGATTGCCTGTATCAACAGTTGAAACTGTTGAAGTCAACGGTAAAACTTTTGAGTTGACAACCACACAAGGTTTGGAATGGTTAGTGAGTCCTTGGGGAAATATGAACCCAAGAATCAAAGAATCCGGAGATTTTACATTTGCTATAACTGGTGGAGCAGATGGAGCACGTTTTCGTATAGATGACCAAGGAACTTTAAGCTTTAAAGACGCAGCTCCAAGTTCTGATGAATTCGGTAATATTGTTACAGATGATGCTGATAATAATGGAGTTTATCTAGTTGAAGTTTCTGTTACGGAAGGTGACTATACCGAAGTTATAGAAATGGAATTAAAAATTCCACGATGGAAGGACTACAGAACTGTAACAGAATCTTATGCAACTCTTCCTGCTAATCAGCAAGTAATTACAGCTACAGAGCACACCATAGACTTTGCTCAATATCGTGTTTGGGATGAAGAAACTAATGAGGATATGGAAGTCAATCGTGGCTACAAATTAAATATAGATGTGCCAGAAGGAAGCCAGGTCTGGGTAGAGTTAAGAGAAAGAGACGAAGCTGGTAATTTAATTAAAGATAACGGTAAGTTTTGGCTTAGGCAAGACTTTAATGAAGAGACAGGCAAGACTGATTTTTATCTTATATTGAAAAACGACGCTTTTGATTATGAAAATCCTTTAGACAAAAACCAAGATAATATCTATGAACTTAAGTTAGTTCTTAGAACACATCCTATGCAAGGCGGAGAGCAGACATCAACAGCTGTTGATATGTTAATAGTAGTTGAGGATGGCCCAGATCCAGAGCTTCAATGGCCAGATTGGATGATTAATTATGACAATGAAGGTAATGAACTAGATTATTTTACATATGGTGGGTTTGAAAATGAGGTTGCTGTAGGCTCTGCACAAAGCTTAGATATCAGTGGAAAATCTGTTCAGGCTTTCTTTGCTGTTGGCAATCCTTTTAATATTGATGCTGACGTTGAAACTATTGTTGACCCATCTGATAGGACAAAGGATTTAATCAATCCATGGCAAGGCTCAATTACTTATTCGATTACTGGAGGAGCTGATGCAGATAAATTCGGATTATTTTCTTCTAAGATACTTTTTCTAGAACGACCTTCATTTGATAATCCGGGTGATGCTAATGGAGATAATACCTATGAGTTAGAGGTTTCTGCTACAAATGGGACGGAAACTATAACTAAAACAATTAAAATAGATATTTCGTCGCAAGGTGATAATGAAAAAAACCCTAGCGATGCAATTAGTCTCTTAACAGATGCCCCTGTTTTTTCTCTTGATGAGGTACCCGCGAGAATAGGTAATACAGCGGATGTAAGAAATGTTTCAGGAACTGCAGGCGATGATTACATTAAAGTTAGTACTCATACTTTCCAATACATAAAAGGAAATGCGGGAGATGATGTTCTAGACCCAGGAAGAGATTGGGGAGGTCATGGCTATTTAGAAGGAGGTGCTGGTTCAGATACCTTTATATTTAGACAGTCCTATCTACAGTCTCCTGTTAATTTTGGTATAAGAGATCACTCGCAACCAGGTGGTGGTAATGTACAAGGAATTAGTGGATTTGATGAAAACAGAGATGGAGTTCTGGATTTCAGTTCTGAACTGGACTGGTCAGATATTCCTATTATTGCTGACTTTACTCCTGGAGAGGATAAAATTGGATTGGGAAGCTCTTCCCACACAGGCTTTAACGTTCCTACATTAAAACCTTCTGAAATTAGCTTTGTACAAGGTACTGGAGATTTTGAAGACCACACATTTGTAATCTCAACAGGAGGAGATGCTGGTAGAGATGCTAATAGGTTCCCAGATGGCTATGGTATTTTAGGGGTACTCTTAAATGTACAAGCCAGTGAAATGAGTGCTGATGATTTAGTTAGTTTAGGAGCTCAATACGATAGAGAATTAGGCAAAGTAGATATTGGAGCAACTACTGTCACCATAACTGACTCAGAAGGGAATCCTGTGCAGATTCAACAACTTCCTAACGGGGATTATGTATGGTTTGAAGCTGCTCATGACGCAACAGGTACCGATAATGAAACTTTATGGTCAAACTTTGCGGTTACTACAGATGGAACCATATATGTACCAAGAGTAGAAAACCTTGACTACGAGAGCCCTCAAGATGGAAATAAAGATAACCTTTATGAATTTTTATTTAT